>DASSDE010000001.1:0-2237 GCA_035697365.1 Kribbella sp.
GTCCGGCGTCAGGTGGAACCGCTCGGTGAGCCGGTCGAGGATCTCCTCGGCGGTGATCATCGTCGCGCGGTCCCAGCCGTGCTGGGCATCCAGCGGCATCTGCTCGATGAACCGCAGTTCGTAACCGCGTTCGAGGCAGAATTCCAGCAGTTGCGGCGCTTCTGTGTCGTTCACGCCGCGCATGAGGACCGCGTTCACCTTCACCGGGGTCAGACCCGCAACGCGGGCGGCCTCGAGCCCCGCGATCACGTCCTTCAGCCGGTCCCGCCGGGTGAGCGTCTTGAACGTGTCCGGATCGACGGTGTCGAGGCTCACATTCACCCGGTCCAGACCGGCTTCCTTCAGGGCTTTCGCCTGCCGGGCAAGGCCGATCCCGTTCGTGGTCAGGGACACCTCGGGGCGGGGCGTGAGTCGCGTCGTCCGGCCGACGATGTCGACCAGGCCGCGGCGCAGCAGCGGTTCGCCGCCGGTGAAGCGGATCTCGTGCACGCCCAGGTGCGTCACGGCCACCGACACCAGGCGTACCACCTCGTCGTCGGTGAGCAGCTCCGGCTTCGCGAGCCAGTCCAGGCCTTCCTCGGGCATGCAGTACGTGCATCGCAGGTTACAACGGTCCGTGAGGGACACCCGGAGGTCGGTGGCAACCCGGCCGTACCGGTCCGCCAGGCCCGTCCGCGTCGCTTGCTGGATTGCCGTCATCCCCCCAGCGTACGTGCCGGGCGTCGGCGGTTTCAGGCGATGGCTTAAGTTCGAGACGTGGGTCGTCTGATGAACCTCCGCTGGATCACCGCCGCGCTGGCGGTCCTGCTGCTCGCTGCCGCCTGTGTGGCCCTCGGCCGCTGGCAGCTGCACCGGCTCGACGAGCGCAAGGCGCGCAACGAGGTGACCCGGGCGAATCTGGCCGCGCAGCCGGCGCCGATCGACCGGATCGTCGGCGCACCGGGCGTTGTCGGCGACCAGCACGCGTGGCGGACCGCGATAGCGGTCGGGCGGTACGACGCCTCGAAGCAGATCGTGCTGAAGTACCGCAACGTCAACGACAAGCCGGGGTTCGAGATCGTCACGCCGCTGATGCTCGCGAACGGGAAGGCGGTGCTCGTCGACCGCGGGTTCATCCCCCGTCAGGACTCCGAGCTGATGCCGCTGCACGTTCCGGCCGTACCGACCGGTGAGGTGACAGTGACCGGCCGTCTGCAGCGCAGCGAGCGCGGCGGCCATACGAACGGCGGCGTTCCCGACGGCGGTACGGCACGACTCATCAACGGCCCCGACTACGCGAAGGTCCTCGGTCTCGACCTGTACGACGGCTACCTGCAGGTGACGAAGCAGGATCCCGCCAACGACCCGGCGTTCAGCGGGTTCCCGGGTCCGGAGATCGACGACGGTCCACACTTCTTCTACGCGCTGCAGTGGTTCTTCTTCGCGCTGCTGGCGCTCGGTGGTCTCGTCTACTTCACCAAACAGGGAGGGCCGAATGGCAGCTCGGGAGACGAACCGGCCGACGGCGAAGTCGACGACATGGCCGAGCGGCCCGCGGCCCGTGCCGGAGCGCCGGATTGAGGACTATGCGCTGATCGGTGACCTGCAGACCGCCGCACTGGTGTCGAGGCAGGGATCGATCGACTGGCTGTGCTTGCCACGGTTCGACTCCCCCGCGTGCTTCGCCGCGCTGCTCGGCACCGACGACAACGGCCACTGGCGGATCGCGCCCCGGGACGCGGACGCGGTCAGCAGCCGGCACTACCGCGGCGACACGCTGGTCCTGGAGACCGAGTGGTCGACGCCCACCGGCTCGGTACGGGTCATCGACTTCATGCCGCCCCGGGACACCGCGCCGGACGTCGTCCGGATCGTCGAAGGCATCAGCGGCTCCGTGGAGATGCGCTCGGAGTTGAAGCTGCGGTTCGACTACGGTCACGTGGTTCCGTGGGTCCGTCGCTCCGACGGCCAGATCGACGCGATCGCCGGACCGGATGCGGTCTCGTTGCGTTCCGACGTCCATCAGTACGGGCGTGATCTCACGACGTACGGCGATTTTCGGGTCTCCACCGGCGACCGCGCCTGGTTCGTGCTGACCTGGCACCCGTCGCACCACCCGGTACCGAGGGCCACGGACGCGCTGGCCGCCCTCCAGCCGACCGAGACGTTCTGGACGGAGTGGATCGGCCGCAGTACGAGTACCACCGAGCTCAGCGAGGAGGTCACGCGTTCGATCCTCACCCTCAAGGCGCTGACCT
>DASSDE010000002.1:0-6050 GCA_035697365.1 Kribbella sp.
GTACGCCGAGGACGTCGCGCTGATGCGCGAGCTGGGCGTCGACACGTACCGGTTCTCGTTCGCCTGGCCGCGGATCCAGCCGACCGGGAGTGGACCGGGGAACGCGGCCGGCCTGGACTTCTACGACCGGCTGATCGACACGCTGCTCGGTGCCGGGATCCAGCCGGCGCCGACGCTCTACCACTGGGACACCCCGCAGCCGCTCGAGGACGCCGGCGGCTGGCTGTCCCGCGACATCACCGATCGCTTCGCGGAGTACGCGGCCATTCTGGGCGCCAGGTTCGCGGATCGGGTGCCGCTGTGGATCACGATCAACGAGCCGATGGTGCTGACCTTGATGGGCTATTCGCTCGGCGCCCACGCGCCGGGCAAGGAGTTGCTCTTCGACGCCCTCCCGGTCGCGCACCACCAACTGCTTGCGCACGGCCGTGCGGTCCAGGCGCTGCGAGCTGCCGGCGCCGCCCAGATCGGGATCGCGAGCAACCACGCGCCGACCTGGCCGGCCGGCGACAGCGCGGAGGACAAGGAAGCGGCGGGCCTGTACGACAACCTGATCAACTGGTTGTTCGCCGACCCGATCATCCTCGGTGCGTACCCGTCCGGGATGGGGGAGGCGATGCCCGGACCGGTTGCCGACGATCTGAAGGTTATCTCGACGCCGCTCGACTTCTTCGGCATCAATCACTACGCGCCGGTGTCGGTCGGCGTCGCCACCGGTCATGCCGACACCGCGGCGACCGACGGCGTGCTGTTGCCGCCGGGGCTGCCGTTCGAGCCGCGGACGGTGACCGGGTACCCGACGACGGACTTCGGGTGGCCGGTGGTGCCGGAGGCACTCGGGGAGATCCTGCGGATCTTTCGGGAGCGGTACGGCGCGAAGCTGCCGCCGATCTACATCACCGAGAACGGGTGCGCGATCAATGACGAACCTGTCGACGGGGTGGTGAACGACCAGCGCCGGATCGACTACCTCGACGGGTACTTGCGGTCGCTGAAGGCTGCGATCGATGACGGCGCCGACGTTCGTGGGTACTTCCAGTGGTCGTTGCTGGACAACTTCGAGTGGGCCGCCGGGTATTCGCAGCGGTTCGGCTTGGTGCACGTGGATTTCGCGTCGTTGGAGCGGACGCCCAAGGCCTCGTACCACTGGCTGCAGGCACTGATAGCCCAGAACCGCTGATGATTCCGGGGGAAGCTGCTGCGTTGGCCGAGCCCGTCGTTCGGGTGCGGGGTGGGTGGACGGCGGCCGTCGTGCTGGCCAACGTCGGGGTGTTCGCGGCGTGGCTGGGTCCGATTCAGGTGTTGCTGGCGAAGCAGTCGGAGGCGGTTGCTCCGGGCAACAAGGAGTTCGTGTTCGGGCTGGTGACCGGGGTCGGCGCGGCGGTGTCGGTGGTTGCGAACCCGGCGTTCGGTGCGATCTCCGACCGTACGACGTCGCGCTTCGGCCGTCGGGTGCCTTGGGTGATCGCCGGTGCCGTTGGTGGAGCCATCGGTCTCGGGATCCTGTCCGGCGCCCGCGTGGTTGCGCTGATGCTGCTCGGCTGGTGCCTGATGCAACTGTTCGGCAACGCACTCCTGGCCGCGGCGACCGCGGTCGTACCGGATCGCGTACCCGTCGCACAGCGCGGTGTCGTCGGCGGTTGGGTCGCCATCTCCCAGGTGCTCGGCGCTCTCGTCGGCACGGCACTCGCAGCGGCCTTCAGCAACTACACCCTCGGGTACGTCGCGTGTGCCGCATTCCTGCTGCTCTCCGTCGTCCCGTACCTGCTCCGCAGCCACGACACCGTTTTGGTGGAGCGGCCAACGTTCGTACTGCGAGACTTCGTGACGAGCTTCTGGATCAGCCCGCGACGCTACCCCGACTTCGGATGGGCCTGGCTGACCCGGTTCCTCTTCAACGTGGGCAATGCGCTGGGGACCCTGTACCTCTTCTACTACCTGCAGGACGAGGTCGGCGTCGACGACCCGGACACCGGCGTACTGATCCTGACCGCGATCTACAGCGTGTGCGTGCTGGTGACCGCGATCAGCCTGGGCCGCTGGTCGGACCGTTCGGAGCGGCGGAAGGTGTTCGTCACCGCGTCCGGCTGGGTGATGGCCGTTGCCGGCGTGATCCTCGCGCTCTGGCCGACCTGGCCGGGCGCGATCACCGGGGCGATCGTGCTCGGCGCCGGGTTCGGCGTCTACCTGTCCGTCGACTTCGCGTTGCTCACCCAGGTCCTCCCGAACGCTCGCGACCGCGCCAAGGACCTGGGCGTCATCAACATCGCGAACTCCGCGCCGCAGGTGCTCGCACCGGTCATCGCCGCGCCGATCGTCAAACACCTCGGCGGCTACCCAGTCCTCTACCTACTGGCCTCAGCGGTCACGGTCCTGGCCGGCGTACTGGTCACCCGCATCCGCTCGGTCGCCTAAATGAGTTGAGCCAATCGCTTGGCCGCAGGTGAGGTTGCGGTGATCTGGATGCGGTCGAGGCCCAGCCAGGTGGCCACTTGGCGAAGTTCGGCGGCGAGGGGTCCGGTGAAGTCGGGGGCGTTGGGTTCGGGGGTGAGGGTGGGGACGAGCAGCGCGGAGTTTTGGCGGTCGGCCTTCAGATCGACGCGGGCGACCAGTTGGTCGCCGAGCAGGAACGGCAGGACGTAGTAACCGTGGATCCGTTGCGGCGCGGGGGTGTAGATGCTGATCCGGTAGAAGAAGTCGAACAGGCGCTGCGTACGGTCGCGGTTCCAGATCAGCGGGTCGAACGGCGACAACAACGCCTGCGCGTCGATCGGGCGGTCCTGCGCCTCGTGCCACCGGTACGACTGTTGCTTCACGCCCTCGACCCGGACCGGAACCAGCTCACCGGCCTCGACCAGCTCCCGGATCACCTCGCGACCCGTTGCGGCAGGCAACGGAAAGTGCGCCTGCCCACTACCTCCACACAGCTCCTTGAGGGTCGCGACCCCGAGACCGCGGGCCGCTATCCGTACCAGTTCCCGGCGGGCCTCGTCAGCGGTCGGCTCCGGTGCGTTCAGTGCGTCCGCCGGCAGCACACGTTCGGTCAGGTCGTAGATCCGCTCGAAGTGCCGACGGCCCGCGATCGTCACCTGTCCGGTGCAGAACAAGTACTCGACGGCAATCTTCGCGTCCTGCCAGTTCCACATCTTGCCGGTGCTCGGATCCGGATCGGGGTCAGTACGCGTGCGCCGTACGCCGTCCGGACTCGCCTCGCCCGCGGTCACCGGGCCGTTCTCACGGACGAGCTCCAGGACCTGGTCGACGTACCCGGGTCGCTCGGCCGTCAGCCGGCGCATGCCCGCGACGACCGACCACGGCGCGGTCACGTCCGGGCTCAGCTCGTCGTCCCACACCTGCCGCTCGGCCGCCCGCATCCGCCAGCGCATCAGCGGGTAGTTGCCGAGCGGGATCAGTGCGGCCTTGTGACCCCAGAAGTACTCGAACAGCTCCCGGTCCGCGCCCCAGCTCAGCGCGTCGAGCGTCGTCTGCGGGTAGGCGCCTGCTCGTGCGTACACCGGCAGGTAGTGCGAGCGGCACAACACGTTCACCGAGTCCAGCTGCAGTACGCCTGCGTGCTGGATCGCTGTCCGCACATCACCGCGTCCGCGCGGATCGCCGAACCCCTGTGCGGCCAGGGCGATCCGCCGCGCACTCGCCACCGAGACCTCATCCCCAACGGCCACCATGAACCGAACCTATAGCGCGACACTGGGGTCATGCAGTCGATTACCATCGGAAGGCCGTCGTCGTACCTCCGGCTGACCGCGGTACGCCATCCGCCGGACAGCGCCCCGGAGCACCTGCCGAGGCAGAGGCGCCGCTACCTCCAGGCGGAGCTTCACTTGAGCGATGTCTCCGCGACGTGCAAGCTCGACCTGAACGATCACTACGCGGGGCTCGACATCTTCTTCCAGCAGGTTGCCGCGCACTGGCATGAGTGGGAGAACACGAGGATGGTGTGGGGGATGCACGGCGGTCTACGGCTCGATTTCGAGCGCGTCCGCGGCGCGTTCCACGAGCCGGAGTACCTGATCCTGTGGATCAAACTCGGCACCGTCGGCTTCCGCAGGCGCCCCTGGTTCGTGGAGACCAGCATGATCATCGAAGCCGACGAACTGGAGTCCATCGCCGACAACCTCAGGCTGCTCAGCGACTAGCCAGATAGGTCGTACTCATCGCGTGGAAGACCGCTTTGGGTTCCCAATTGCCGTCTGGATCGACCCTGACGACGCCGTACGAGGCCAGGTCGAGGTCCTGGCGGGGGCCGGGGCGGTGGGGGAACTTGTAGTTGGCGAACGTGTACCAGAACGCGGTGTCGACACCTTCGGCGTCGAAGATCGCGATCAGCTCCCGGAAGTACGTCGCCTGCCCCTCCTCGTCGCGTACGTAGTCGCCGTCCAGCTGCCACGGCTCGTGCTTGCGGTCGATGATCATCCAGCCGCGGCCGCCCCGATCGCCGGCGCCGCGGAAGGTCGCGCTGCCGAACTCGGTGATCACGATCGGCCGCCCGAACCGCCGCAGACCGGCGATCTCGTCGCGGAACGTGGCGGCGTTGTTCGCCCCGCGGTACGCGTCGACGGCTACGAAGTCGAACAACGTCCAGTCCACGCCCTCGAACGGCAGTGCCGCGTACGTCAGCTTCCCACCGAAGACCGGCCGGACGGCGCCGACGACCTCGCGCAGGAATGCGTTCAGCCTCGGCCGTACGCCCTTGATCAGCTCGGCCAACTCCGGCCCGCGCTGTGAGAACACGGCCAGCCGCTGGAAGAGGTCGTCACCAGGCACGAAGCCGCGGGCGAACAGACTCAGCTCACCGCCGAGGACGAGCGCAACCTCCGCACCCTCCTGCCGAAGCTTCTCGGCGCGGTGAGCGCAGTCGACGAACAGGTCGTGCATCTCGTCCTCGGTCAGATCGCACGGGAACGGCGAGATCCAGACCTCGAGCCCGGCCGCAGCCGCCGACGATCCTGCGATCGCGAGCCGCTCGGGGTCGCTGCCGGTGATCCGTACCGCGGTGCAGTGCAGGTCGTGGGCGATGACTTCCAGATCGCGCCGTACGACCTTGGGGTCGAAGGTCGGACGCGTGTGGCCGCCGCTCAACTGGGAGCCGGTGTCGTAGGCGATTCCCCTACCGCGCATGGGCCACCGCCCGCTGCCGGCGGCTGCGGAACCAGAGCGCGCAGCCGGCCAGGAGAGCCAAGGCCCCGACGTGCAGGATCGGCGACAGGTTCGCCATCGTGTCGAGCGGGAGCGAGTAGATCAGCACGAGGCGGACGATCGCGTCGATCAGCAGTACCGCGCCGAAGAGTGCCGTGAGCAGGAAGAAGTGCTTCCGGAACGCGGGGTCGGTCCGCCAGCGTTCGGTCCAGTCGGGACCCTTGGCGACCTTGCTCGCCAGCGTGTAGATGAGGGGCTTCCCGATCAGGCACGAGCCGACGAGCAGCAGTCCAGCGGCTCCGGAGAGTACGGACTCCTTGGCGAGCAGGATCCGCGGGTCGTCGGTGAGGACCGAGAGCGCGAGCAAGATAGCGAACGTCCCGCCGACAACGGCCGCGATCCCGTCGAGGCGCCGGTGCAGGATCGCCACGAAGGCGACCCGGAGCAGTGCCGCGACGGCCGCAGCGGTGAGGGCAGTCTGTACGTCGTACCCGATCGCGTGCGCACCGTAGTACACCGCGGCCGGTAGTCCGAGGTCCCAGAGCAGACCGATGAGCAGCTTCCGCATGATCCGAACCCTTTCGATTTAAGATACTGGTAGTAGCTTAGAAGGGATCGAGTACGGCGGATTAGGCCGAATGTCATGGGATACTCTGGGTATCTCTCAGGTCCGTTCTTCAGGGGAGGGCTGGATGACCCAGGTGACCCGCCGCCGCGGTGCCGCGCTCGAGGAGGCGATCTTGCGGGCTGCCGTCGAGGAGCTGCAGGAGGTCGGCTACCGCGAGCTGACGATGGACGGGGTCGCCGCCCGGGCCGGCACGTCGAAGAACGTCATCTACCGGCGCTGGCCGAGTCGTGCGGCGCTGTGCGTTGCGGCGTACCGCGAGATGCTC
>DASSDE010000003.1:0-4585 GCA_035697365.1 Kribbella sp.
TCCCAGTCAAGAACGGGCGGCGTTGCGAGCACGTATCCGGTTTTTCATACGCCCACGACATGCCGGACGCAACCACCACCGGTACGACGCGAGCGCGGCCAGTCCGGCGCCCGCGGTGTTGAGTAGTACGTCGTCCACCGACGACACCCGGTCCAACTGCAGAACGTACTGCGCGACCTCGACCGTGACCGAGCAGGCCGCGGCGAGCAGCAGGATCCGCCGGATGGACGCCAACGCCGCGAAGCGCAGCGGCGCGAAGAACCCCACCGCGGCGAAGATCAGCAGATTGCCGGCAATCTGCGGCGGCGACATCGTGACCAGATCGCGGAACGGCACCAGGCTCACCCGGCCGGGGACGAGGCCGGCTCCGCTGTTCGGCAGCATCGTCATCCACAGCAGCGGCACCGTCCAGTAGACGATCCCGACCTCGGCCAGCGCAGTACGCGTGCCACGCCGGCGGGCCAGGATCCATGCCACCAACGCGGCGAGGGGGAGGGCGAGCACCATCAGCTCTGCGAGCCCGGTGTACGTGCCGAACCAGAAACGCAGGCCGGTCAGTCTCACGCCGGACTGCACAGGGATGAAGGCATCCCACCAGCCAACCTCAGATGATGTTGCGCCGGCGTATGCGGTTTTCGATACGCCGGCAATATGTCAGGACGAGCGTCCACGCCGCCGCGCGCGCTGGGTCATGTAGGCGTCGAAGGCGCGGTACACCAGCGGCCGCAGCGGCAGGTCCCACTCACCGACGTACCGGACTGCCTGTCCACCGGTACCGACCTTGAACTGGATCAGCCCCAGATGCGGATCCTCGGCGTCGAGCGTCGGAGTGATGCCGCGCAGGCTGTAGACATCACAGTTCGCTGCGAGCGCATCCCGGATCATCGCCCACTGGCAAGCGTTCGAGCCGCGCACCTCGCGCTTCGCAGTGGCAGACGCGCCGTACGCGTACCAGGCCTGTACGCCGACGCGCACCATCACGGCGCCCGCGACCAGCTGGCCCTCGTGGTACGCCAGGTACAACCGAAGGCGTTCCTGGAGCGCGGCGAACATCGTCTCGAAGTACCGCAGTGGCCGCGGCGTGAAATGGTCGCGCTCGGCGGTGTGGACGTACAGCTCGTGGAAGGCCAACAGATCATCGCCGACCACAACCTCGACACCCGCCTTCGCCGCCTTCTTGAGATTGCGCCGCCAGAGCTGGTTCATCCCGCGCAGCACATCGTCCTCGGACCCGGCCAGCGGCAGCTCGAAGGTGTACTGCGGATGCCCCGTTCCGAAGCCGTCGACGGGGCTCTGCGACAGCCAACCGGCCGCGCGCAGCTGCCTCGTCACGTGCGCACCGACCGGATCGACGTACTCGCTGGGCAAGTCCGGCAGCCGCCTGATCTCCGGGTCCGCGATGCCCTCCTTGACCTGCGCCGCACTCCAGCTGTCCGTACGAACCGGAGGACCGAGCCGAATCGCGAACGCACCCTGTGCCTTCAGGTACGTCGCCAGCGGGGCGAGCCACCGATCGAGCCGACCGGTCCAGTCGATGACCGGTCCTTCGGGCAGGTACGCGAGCGTGTACCGCTCGAGCCGCGGAACCGGCCGGTGCAGGACGAGCCCGGCGCCGACGAGCTGACCGCCGTCGTACCAACCGAGGGACTCGTGCCGCCATTCGGTCTTCACCCGAGCCCACGCGGGCGTCTGCAGGAAGCTGACCGAGCGCTGTGCCTGCACGAAGTCTTCGTGCCGGGCGGCGTCGATCGGCTCGACCATCAGGGTCACCCTTGCATCCTCGGATCGTGCGTGGGGTCGGCGTACCGCGGCGGACAACCGTGTTCCGCGGCCTCCGGACGCAGCTCGTAGTGCCAGGGCTCGTTGTCGTAGATCTGGCAGAGCCCGTACCCGGCACCGTGCTCGGCCAGCCACGCGGTGGCGTCGGAGCGCCCGATGTCGATGGCCTGACCCTGCACATGCGGCGAGTTCTGCGGAGTGGCGACCCAGCGCGCAGCCTCTTGCTCGGAGCCGTACTTCGAGATCGCCTCCTGCAGCAGTTGCGACTGGTACGCCGGTGAGCGCCACCCACTGTTGACGTAGAAGACGACTCCGTCCCGGGCGGCGGCCTGCGCGGCGCGACGGAGCGCACCGAGCAGTTCGGGATCGAGGTTGACGACCCCCGGGATGTGGTCGTCGAACACGGTGACGCCGTCCGGGACGGCCCCGTCGGCCTGCCCGAGCCCGGACCGGCCGGCGGTCGGGATCGACGTGGTCATCGTCTGGTGGATGAAGACGCCGACGAGGGCCACGTTCGCGAGCAGGAAGGCCGCACGGAACGTTGATCGGGTCCGCCGGGTCGATGGGCTGACGGTCATCTCACCAGTTCAGGGGACGGCGTGTTGCCGCCCGGTATCAGGTTTTGGATACGCCGGCGATATGGACCGGCCCGTAGCATCGTCGGTGTGCGGGTGCTGATCGTGGAGGACGAACCGGAGATGGCGGGCGCCATCCGGGACGGCCTGCGCCTGGAGGCGATCGCCGCCGACATCGCCGGCGACGGTCACACCGCGCTGGAGCTGCTCGGTATGAACACGTACGACATTGCCGTCCTGGACCGCGACATTCCGGGCCCTTCGGGCGACGAGATCGCGCAGCAGATCGTTGCCTCCGGCAGCGGTATGCCGATCCTGATGCTGACCGCCGCGTCCCGGCTCGACGACAAGGCCACCGGGTTCGAGCTCGGCGCCGACGACTACCTGACCAAGCCGTTCGAGTTCCAGGAGCTGGTGCTCCGGCTGCGCGCGCTCGACCGCCGGCGCGCGTACAGCCGGCCGCCGGTGCGGGAGATCGCGGGGCTGCGGCTGGATCCGTTCCGCCGGGAGGTCTTCCGGGACGGGCGGTACGTCGCCCTCACCCGCAAGCAGTTCGCCGTGCTCGAGGTCCTGGTCGCGGCCGAGGGCGGCATCGTCAGCGCCGAGGACCTGCTCGCGCGCGCCTGGGACGAGAACGCCGACCCGTTCACCAATGCCGTCCGGATCACGGTGTCCGCGCTGCGCAAGCGACTGGGTGAGCCGTGGGTGATCGCGACGGTGGCCGGCGTCGGGTACCGGATCGAGGATGCCGGCCGTGGATAGGGAGCCCGGCTTCAGCGTCCGGCTCAAACTCGCGATCAGCTACGCGGCCTTCCTGATGGTCGCCGGCGCGGTGCTGCTCGGAGCCGCCTGGATCGGCCTGATGCAGTTCCGGTCCGGTGGCGTCGTGATCATGACCACGACCTACTCCTTCCCGGAGCTGATCTGGCGCTCGTTCGCTCCGATCGCGGCCGCGGTGATGGCGTTCCTGCTGGTCTTCGGCCTGGTCGGCGGGTGGATCCTCGCGGGGCGGATGCTCGACCCACTGACGAAGATCACCGAGGCGACCCGGGTCGCCGCGACCGGGTCGCTGTCGCACCGGATCCGGCTGCCCGGGCCGAAGGACGAGTTCCGGGAGCTGTCCGACGCGTTCGACACGATGCTCGCGCAGCTCGAGGCTCACGTGTCCGAGCAGCAGCGGTTCGCCGCGAACGCCTCCCACGAGCTCCGGACGCCGCTGGCGATCACGCAGACGCTCCTCGACGTGGCGCGCAACGACATGAACCACGACAGCCGTGACAACCAGGTACTGATCGATCGCCTGCGCGCGGTGAACGCCCGCGCGATCGACCTGACCGAGGCGCTGCTCGTGCTCAGCCGGGCCAACCAGCGGTCGTTCGGCCGCGAACGCGTCGACCTCTCACTGATCGCGGAGGAGGCGACCGAGACGCTGCTCCCGCTCGCCGAGAAGAACGGCGTCACGATCGAGACCACCGGCGAGCAGGCCCCGACCGTCGGCTCGCCCGCGCTCCTGCTGCAGCTGATGACGAACCTTGTGCACAACGCGATCGTCCACAACGTTCCGGACCACGGCAGCGTGTGGGTCACCACGAGCGTCGATACGCCGACGGTTGTCCTCACCGTGGAGAACACCGGCGAACAGCTCGCTCCGCACCTGATCTCCACGCTGGTCGAGCCGTTCCAGCGCGGCAGCGAGCGTATTCGTACCGATCACCATGCAGGCGTCGGCCTCGGCCTCGCCATCGTCAAAAGCATCACGAGAGCCCACGACGGCACCCTCACGGTCACCCCTCGCGAAGAGGGCGGCCTCCGCATAACCGTCGAACTCCCCGCCTGATCTAGCGCGGGGTGAGCAGGCAGAACTCGTTGCCCTCGGGATCGGAGAACACGGTCCATGGGACATCACCCTGCCCGATGTCGAGATCGGTCGCTCCGAGTGCCCGCAGGCGGTCCGCCTCCGCCGTGTGGTCGTCATCGCGGTACGGGCGCAGGTCGAGGTGGATGCGGTTCAACCCGGTCTTCGCGTCCGGCGTACGGATGAACTCCAGGTAGGGCCCGACGGCCTTGGCGGAGCGCAGTACGGCCTGGTCGTCGGTCACCGTGTGCACGGTCCAGTCCATCGCCTCACCCCAGAACCCGGCCAGCTCGCGCGGATCCACGCAGTCGACGACCACCGCGGCCACCGGACCGGTGTCACGGTAGACAGGCCGCGGCTCGAGCACACAGAACTC
>DASSDE010000004.1:0-7528 GCA_035697365.1 Kribbella sp.
GCAGGTGGCCGGACACGTCGTACGGCTGCTCGGTGCGCGAGTCGATCCGGGTCAGCGCGTGCTCGTACTCGAGGATCAGCGCCTCGTGCGACGCGTAGAAGTCCACGGTCCGGAACTCGTCGGCGGTCGCGCCGCAGGCTCGCATGAACGCGAGCGCGCGCTCGATCTCGGACGCCAGCTGCTCGTAGCGGCGGCCGACCGGCGACGACTTGACGAAGTCCGTGTTCCAGGCGTGCACCTGGTGCAGGTCGGCGTACCCACCGGTGGTGAACGCGCGAGTCAGGTTCAGTGTCGCGGCCGCCGCGTTGTAGACGCCGCGCAGCCGCTGCGGGTCCGGGATCCGGGACTCGGGGGTGAAGTCGAAGCCGTTGACCGCATCACCGCGGTACGACGGCAGCGTCACGCCGTCCCGGGTCTCCTCGCCGGACGAACGGGGTTTCGCATACTGACCCGCGATCCGGCCGATCTTCACGACCGGCACGCTGGCCGCGTACTGCAGGACGACGGACATCTGCAGCAGCACCCGCAGCTTGGCCCGGATGTTCTCCGCGGTCACGCCCGCGAACGTCTCCGCGCAGTCGCCACCCTGGAGGATGAACGCCTCGCCGCGCGCGACCGCACCGATCTTCGCGGTCAGGTCGTCGCACTCACCGGCGAACACCAGCGGCGGCAGCGTCCGGAGCTCGGCGATCACCTGCTCGAGCACGCCCTGGTCCGGCCACTCCGGCTGCTGCAACGGCTTCAGCCCGCGCAGCTCGTCCAGCGTCGGAACCCCCGGCACCCGCCCCATCGTCAACGTCGCGAATTGCATGCCCTCAGCCTAGTAGAGCCCTCCGCAACCCCCGGTGTCCGTCTCACCACACTCCCCAGGTCAGCCCAAGGAGCTCGGGTCGGTGGGGACGTCCACGGCATGCTCCCGGAGCGCAGTCAGCGGGATGGTGTCGAGGGTGCGGGCGTGGGTGGAGGCCAGTACGACGGGGGCCGCGGCGCCGGCGTGGTACGCCTGGAGCCAGCGCGCCGCGACCACGCACCAACGGTCGCCCGGCTGGAGGCCCGTGAAGCTGTACTCCGGTCGCGGGGTGACGAGGTCGTTCCCGACCGAGGCCTGGTGGGCGAGGAACTCGGCCGTCATCACCGCGCAGACGGTGTGGCTGCCGAGGTCCTCCGGGCCGCTCGTGCAGCAGCCGTCCCGGTAGAAGCCGGTGACCGGGTCGGTCCCACACTCCTCCAGCGGCTCGCCCAAGACGTTCAGGTCGCTGTCCATGGCGTCCATCTTCGCGGGGCGACGGGCCGGGACGGGTCAGCTGGCCTTCGTGTCGCCGAGGCGGACGTGGTCGTCGACGGACTCGCCGGCCTTGATCAGCTCCTTGGCCTTGTCGGCGTACATGTCGACGTACTCCTGGCCGGACAGGTCCATCAGTGCGTACATGATCTCGTCGGTGACCGAGCGCAGCACGAAGCGGTCGCGCTCCATGCCCTCGTACCGGGAGAAGTCCAGCGGCTCGCCGAACGCGACGCCCGGACGGACGAGCCGCGGCAGCAGCCGGCCCTTCTCACGGTAGAACATCTTCGGCTTCATCTGGCCGCCGGGCTGCAGCTTCTCGGTGTCGATCATCGCCACCGGGATCACCGGTACGCCGGCCACGATCGCCATCCGGGCGACACCGGTCTTGCCCTTGTACAGCCGGCCGTCGGGCGAGCGCGTGCCCTCGGGGTAGATCCCGAACAGGCCGCCCTTCTCGAGGATCCCCAGGCCAGTGTTCAGCGCCGCCAGCGACGCACGGCCGCCGGAGCGATCGATCGGGATCTGGCCCACCGATCGGAAGAAGGTGGCAACCAGCTTGCCCTTCAGGCCGGGGCCGGTGAAGTACTCGGACTTGGCCGGGAAGACGATCTGCCGCGGCACCGAGACCGGCAGGAAGATCGAGTCACAGAACGCCAGGTGGTTGCTGACCAGCAGCGCCGGCCCGTCGCTCGGCACGTGCTCGACACCGGTCACCCGGGGCCGGAACAGGAGCTTGACCAGTGGAGCGACAAAGAACCGTCTCAGGAACAGGTACAGCATCCGCCTCGACCTCCGTCAACTCGCCCGACACACTCACCCGACACAAGACCCGACCCAGCTCACCAGACCATCGTCGGCCCGTACCCACGTCCGGCACCAGTGCCCGCCGGTGACGGTCGTACGACACCTGCAGCGCCGACCGTTCCGGTGCGGACACTACGTTCCAGCTTCCCTCTCAGGCAATGTCACCGCCAGGAATGCGAGTGTTGCGCACCGTGTTGTCACCTGGATGCAGACTGGATGCAGACTGATTGGTGCCCGGATGCGACGATTGTCACGCGCACTTGTGGCGCGTCTGTGAGGACCGTGAGCGGCGAGGAGTCGAGCGTGCCAGTGCAAGCCCACGCGGAGGAGTTTCGCAGTCCCGGTACCGGGCAGAACGCCGCCGTCGGCGTGCTGCTGAGCCACGGTTTCACCGGTTCGCCGGCGGCGATGCGGCCGTTCGCCGAGCATCTGGCCGCGCAGGGGTACGGCGTGGCGGTGCCGCGGCTGCCCGGGCACGGCACCAGTTGGCAGGAGATGAACCGGACCGGCTGGCCGGAGTGGTACGCCGTCCTCGGCAACGAGCTGGAGCGCCTCCGCAAGGAGCACGACAAGGTGTTCCTCGTCGGGCTCTCGATGGGCGGCTGCCTGGTCCTGCGGCTCGCCGAGGAGCACGGCGCCGACATTTCCGGTCTGGTCCTGATCAACCCGTCCGTGCAGACCGACGACAAGCGGCTGGCGCTGCTCCCCGTACTGGCCCGGGTGGTCCCGTCGTTCCCGGGCATCTCCAACGACATCAAGAAGCCGGACACCGTCGAGTACGCGTACGACCGGATGCCGCTGCGCGCGCTGCTCTCGCTGTCCCGGCTCTGGAAGCTCACCCGGGCGGATCTGGCGAAGGTCACGCAGCCCGTGCTGCTGTTCCGCAGTACTGTCGATCATGTGGTGGAGCCGAGCTCGGGGCGAGCGGTACTGTCCTCGATCTCGTCCCGCGACGTGACCGAGACCCTGCTCGAGGACAGCTATCACGTGGCAACTCTGGACAACGACGCACCGCGCATCTTCGCCGACTCCGCGGCGTTCATCAGCCGGCTGAGTGGTCGCGACGATGCGTGACAACGGACTGACGGCGACGGCGTACACCTCGCTCGGCCGGATCGACCCGCTGGTCGCCGAGCCCGTACTGGATGCACTGAAGGCGGCCGGCATCGCCGCCTACTGCGAGAACCAGAGCGAGGCCCTGCGCGAGGTCGCGACCGAGGTGGCGACTGAGGTGGCGACGCCGGAAGAGGCCGAGGAACCGGCCCGGATCCCGGTCGGGTACGACGAGATCTTCGTCGACGCGGAGGCGGTGGACCGGGCCCGCCCGGTGATCGACCGCAGCACCGAGGACGCGGAGTGGAAGAGCCTGGTCGAGCAGTTCAACAAGCCGTCCGCGCCCGGCCACGACGGCGGCGCGGACCCGGTGCCGCGGTGGCCGGTCAGCGAGGACGTCGACGAGAAGTACGAGCCGCTGATCGACGTACCGACCGGTCTCACGATCAAGGACGACACCCCGGAAGAGGACGAGCCCAAGCCGGCGAAGAAGACCGACGACCCGCACGAGCACTTCGTCCCGCCGGAGCCGCCGCGCGGTCCCCGTCTGGACTGGGTCAGCCGGCTCGCGTGGCTCGGTCTGCTCGGCGGCCCGCTGCTGCTGATCGCGGCCGCCGTGCTGGACTTCGGCACCGGCCGGATCACCACGCTCGCGGTGGCCGGGTTCATCGGCGGATTCCTCACGCTGGTGCTCCGGATGAAGGACCGGCTGCCGCCGGGCGACGGCGGCGACGACGGGGCCGTCGTCTGAGTTAGAGTGCAGATCGTCGGACAATCTGACGAGACTGCTTTGGGAGGCGCCCCGTGCCACAGGTCACCGAGACCGTCGAGATCACCGGCCACCTGATGGACTCCGGGTTGCTGTCCCGCGTCCTCGACGACATCCGTGGGTACGGCGGCGAGTACACGCTGGACAAGTTCGACCTCGGGTACGACAAGGACGACCCGTCGACGGTCCGGATGACGGTCGGCGCGGAGGACGAGGAGTCGCTGCAGCGGCTGCTGATGCGAATCCAGACCAAGGGCGCGAACCTGGTCGACCCCGGCACGCCGGAGATCACCGAGGTGACCCGGGACGGCGTCTTCCCGGACGGGTTCTACTCGACCACGAACCTGCCGACGCGGGTCCGGCTCGACGGCCACTGGGTCGACGTGCAGAACCCGGAGATGGACTGCGGCCTGCTGGTCGAAGGAACGACGGTGCGCACCATCCCGATGTCCGACGTCCGCGCCGGGATGCGGATCATCACGAGTGCGCAGGGCGTCCGGGTGACTCCCCCGATCGTGGTCAACACCGAGGAGGGCTTCGGCTTCATGGAGTCCGACGTCTCGTCGGAGAAGCCGCAGCGGGTGCTCGTCAAGCAGGTCGCGGACGGCATGCGCGAGGCCAAGGCGAACGGGCAGAAGGTGCTCTGGGTCGGCGGTCCCGGCATCGTGCACACCGGCGCGGCTCCCGCGATGGTTGCGATCGTCGAGGCCGGGTACGTCGACGTACTGTTCGCCGGCAACGCGCTCGCGACGCACGACATCGAGTCGTCGCTGTACGGGACCTCGCTCGGCGTCGACCTGGCGCGCGGACGCGGCGTCGAGCACGGGCACGAGCACCACATCCGCGCGATCAACACGATCCGCAAGGCCGGTTCGATCGCGGCCGCGGTCGAGCAGGGCGTACTGACGTCCGGCGTGATGCACGCACTGGTCCGGCAGCAGAAGAAGTTCGTCCTGGTCGGGTCGGTGCGCGACGACGGCCCGCTCCCGGACGTCTACACCGACGTCCTCGAAGGACAGCGGGCGATGCGGGCCGAGCTCGACGGCGTCGGGTACTGCCTGATGGCCGCGACCATGCTGCACTCGGTTGCCACCGGCAACATTCTGCCGGCGTCGATCCCGCTGACCTGCGTGGACATCAACCCGGCGACCGTGACCAAGCTCGCGGACCGCGGTTCGTCGCAGGCCCGCGGGATCGTCACCGACGTCGGGCTGTTCGTCGAGCACCTCGCGCGTGAGCTGTCTCCCACCTATGCCGGGAGCAAGTGACCCCCATCCGGGGTCAGGCTGGGAGCATGGCGAGTGAAGACTTCGAATCGTTCCTGCGCCGCTTCGAGGAGGCCAACAGCGCGTTCGTGAACGGCGATCCGTCGCTGTGGCTGCCACTGGTCTCGCACAGCGAGCAGAGCTCGATCTTCGGCGGTTTCGGCGGCCAGGAGGTCGGCTGGTCCGAGATCGGCCCGCGGTACGAGTGGGCGGCGTCGCAGTTCCAGGACACCGGGCACCCGGTCGAGTTCGAGTACCTCGACAAGTACGTCGGTGCCGACGCCGCGTACACGGTCGCCATCGAGCGCTGCACGGTCCACCACATCACCCAACCGGCCCCGGTCCCGCACGTCCTGCGCGCCACGATGATCTTCCGCGCCGAGAACGGCCACTGGAAGATCACCCACCGCCACGCCGACCCCCTGAACCCGAGGTCGGCGCCACCGAACGCGTCCTGAGGTTCAACCGCGGCTGAGGTCGTTGCCCGGCCGTGCGGTGCCAGACCTCCAGGTGGAGGCCGCACGACCCTCGTCCGCACTGCGCGACGGACCGCCGCGGTCGAGGCCTACGGTCGTCGAGTGCTGCTGACGGAGGTTCTGCTGCAGTGATCCGACGAACTTGTCGACGGCTTCGACCTCCTGGTTCTGGGTGTACCGCACCGGAAACCGATGCTGCCCCGGCACCCGCAGGTGGTGGACCGCGACGGTCGCGCCCGAGTACGTACCGTCCGGATCGATCGACCCGTCGCCACCGTCCGGCATCACCACCAGGCTCTTGTACTCCAGGCCGGAGCTCTGTCCGACGACGTACCGCGAGCTCCTGTGCTCGGATTCGTAGTACGTGCCGAAGTCCTCGCTTTCGCACGAGGCTCGCACTGCCGTCATCAGGTCCCGACCGGTGGTCGGCCGATCGAAGCGGACCTGCTGCTGGGTCGCGCCGTCTTTGAGGACGACAGCGGCCTCCTGGCTCGGCGTGGTGATGGCGAGGCCCTGTTCCAGGCGGGCCGCCTGCTGTTCGCGTACGGCCACGGCCAGCTTCTCCTGGAATCCGAGGACGGAGTCGATCTCCTGGTCACGGGTGTAGGGCCCGCTCTCGTCGTCCCAGTCCCGGGCAACCGGCTGGTCGTGCCGAACGACGACCGCCCGCTCGTAGGTCTTGCCGGGATCGATGGCCGCCGTCGTCTTGTCCGGCGTCACCAAGAGGTTGTCGGCGTTGTTCCATCCACGCCGGCCGACCAGATACCTGATGTCCTCGTCGAGGATCTTCTCCTTGTACAGGCTGCCACCGGCTTGCTGACAGGCCTTCTCGACCGCGTCGATCAGGTCCTGCCCGCTGATCGGCCCGCCGAACTCAACGGTCTTCATGGCCACCGACTGACTGATGTCGATCACGATGCTCCTCATCGGTCTGACGAACGCCGGCCGAAACGGCTCGGCGTACCTGCGCTACCAGTTGCGGGCTGAGTCCTGGCGGCGGCTGGCTCCGGCCCCCTGGTGGTCGTGGGGACGGTCCTTTGCACCGTCCGTCCCGGAGCCAGCCTGCAGCGGGCTGCCCGCCTGCATCTGCTGCCGGTAGAAGTCGGACGCCTGGAACTCGTTGATGTCCTTGTCGAACGCGCGCCACAGTTCTCCGGCGAGTTCGGATGCGGCCTTGCCGCGGTCGTCGCAATACACCCGGACCAGGGCGATCGTCCCCCGCTCTGCCTGCTCGTGGGCGACCACCGACAAGTGGGTGTACTCCTGATCCGGAGCGAACGACAGCCGGCCGGCTTCAGGTCCTGGGGCCACGAACAGGTTCTGAGCAGGCATGTAGGACTGTCTGCCGAGCACTGGGAACTCCTGTCCGCCGTCGGTCTCCGTGGTCTCGTAGAACCTCATCTGCTTCGACTGGTTGTCGCAGACCGCGCGCACCATGTCCCGGATCTGGTCGTACGAGAACGTGCCACCCAGATCGACTCTCACGATGGCGTCCGCAGTGTCGAGGTCGAACTTCTCCATGTCGCTCCTTGGGCAGAAGTGGAAGCATCATGCTAGGGACCGCTGGGGGCATGTAGCGCGGAACACAGCGGTCGACGGGTTCCGGGTGTTGGATGGGCTCATGAGCGAACTGGTGCAGCTGGCGGTGTCGGGTGGGGTGGCGGCGATCACGTTGGATTCGCCGCACAACAAGAACGCGTTGTCGCAGCAGTTGACCGGGGAGTTGCTGGCTCAGCTGGAGACGGCGGGTGCGGACGATGCCGTACGGGTGATCGTGATCCGGTCGGCGTTGGACGTGTTCTGTTCGGGGGCCGACCTGTCCGAGGCGACCACGGTCGGGATGGGTGTCGGCGCACAGCGGATGGTGGACGTGCAG
>DASSDE010000005.1:0-11821 GCA_035697365.1 Kribbella sp.
CGTCCCGGCCGACGACGCCGGCCACCGACTTCGCCAGCTGCTCGTCGGAGATCCCGAACCGCTCGCCGTACCCGGCCTCGAGGAAGATGCGCTGCCGCAGCTCCTCGTCGATGCGTTCGAAGTGGTGCGGATGGATCGGCAGCCGATGCTCGTTCTCTTTGCGGGAACGGCCGATGACGCCGAGAGTTAGTTGGTCCACGAAGGCCCCTTTGGTTACCGCCTGTTCTAGCACAGCAACCCACAGGCCCTTCAGTCGATGCTGGTGGCGATCGTGCGGTGGTAGCGCTGACCCGCTTTGCCGCCGATCATCGCCGCGAGCAGCGTGATCAGCAGCGCCGCACCGGCGGCGACCAGTCCACCGGTCGTCAGCGTCCGGTCCGCGATCGGCAGCCCCATCCGGTCGAGTACGTCGTACTCGGAACCGGCCAGAGCTGCGAGGGCCGCGACGACTGCCGTGACGACCACCCCGATCAGCCAGACGCCGAAGCCGTGGCGCGCACCGGCGGAGCGGGCCAGCCGCCCGGCGACGTACCCGCCGTTGTAGTAGGCGATGGCCAGGATCAGCAGCAGGATCGCACCCGAGACAATCCCGATGGTGCCGGCCGTGTCTGCACTGCCCTTGGCGTCGTTCCAGTTGAACGTCACCGCGTAGTCGACGGCTGCGGCGGCCGCACCGACGACAACCGTCAGCAGCGCCACCATACCCAACGCCACCAGCCAGCCGTAGAACGCGGCCCCGCCGCTGGAGCGCGGACGTGTGGGCTCTTGAACTGCCTCGGGCTCAGGCGGCCCGACCCGCTCCACGCGGGTGTCTTCCTCGTGTTGCTGCGTCATGTCAGCTTCTCCTTACCGGACAAGCCCCGTGTGACTATCAGGTACCCGGTGGGAAACTGATGCAGCGTGATTCAGAGCAACTGGTCGATGCGGTCGTGGTAGCGGCGGCCGGCTTTGCCGCCGATGATCGCGGCCAGCAGGGTGAGGATCAGCAGCGCGGCGGCTGCTGCGGCGCTACCGAGCAAGAGCGTGTTGTCGGTCAGCGCGACATCTGGGCGGTTGATGTTGTCGACCAGGCTGTACTGGCTGTCCAGGAACCAGCCGAGACCGCCGGCGAGTACTGCAACGAGTACGGCGATCATCCACACGCCGAAGCCCTGCCGGCCGCCGTCGAAGCGTGCCAGGCGGCCCGCGACGTACCCACCGGTGTAGAAGGCCAGGGTGAGCATGAAGATCGTCACGGCGGCCGCGGTGATCGAGGCGGCGCCGGGCTGCGCCTTCGCGTCGGTGGTCGTGTAGTCGAGGACCTCCGCGGTCCCGAGGGCGGCCCCGGACACGGCGGCCATCAGCAGCACGGACATCGCGATCGCGATCAGCCAGCCGAAGAACGCCGCCCCGAACTTGAACCCGCGGTACGAGAGCAGCTCGGCGTCGACCTCAGGCTGCTCGCTGGTCGCCGGTGGGGTACGCAGCGGCTCGTCCGGGTTGACGGCGATCGAGCTCATCGCCAGGCTCGCCGCCGCACGTGCTTCCTCGTACCGCTGGGTGCTGGCGTCGCCGGCGGGGTTGGTGATCGTGGCGGTGTCGCCTGGGTACTGCTGGCTCATGTCCGCTGGCTCCTCACAGATCGGCTTCCGGGGCGGTCTCTACCCGTCCACGCGGCGCCCGACACAAGCAGGCGGCGGATTTAACCGACTCCTGGGGTGCCCTCACTGACCGTCGCCGGGTAACGGCGCGGAGTGAAGACCAGCGGGCCGCCCGGGCGGGGCACAGTACGGGTCTGTGACGACCCGACCAGCAGCAAGCACCGCATGTCAACCGTTTGCGGGTCGAGTTCGACCAGAGTTGTCACGGTGATGGCCTCCTCCGGGCCGCCGACGTCACGTCCGACGACGACCGGCGTACCTGGGGAACGGTGTTCGAGCAGCAGGTCACGGGTCGCGGCCACCTGCCACGTGCGGGACTTGGAGGCGGGGTTGTAGATCGCAATGGCCAGGTCAGCCCGCGCAGCCGCGGTCAGGCGCTCGGCGATCACCTCCCACGGCTTCAACCGGTCCGAGAGCGACAGGACGCAGTAGTCGTGGCCCAGCGGCGCCCCGACTCGGCTGGCGACCGCCTGTGCGGCTGTCATCCCAGGCAGCACCTGTACGGCGATGTCGGCGTACTCCGGCTCCGCTGCGACCTCCGTGACCGCACTGGCCATGGCGAAGACGCCCGGGTCGCCTGAGGAGACCACGACGACGCTGGAACCCTTGCGGGCCAGATCCAGCGCGAACGCGGCCCGCTCGGACTCGACGCGGTTGTCTGAGCCGTGTTTGCGCTGGCGGGCGCGGTCCGGCAGCCGGTTGACGTACGTGGTGTACCCGATGACGTCGTCGGCGCCCGCGATCGCGGCACGTACCTCGGGGGTCATCCACTCCGGTCCGGCCGGGCCGAGCCCCACCACGGTGACCGAGCCCTCGGACGCGGTCCTCCTGGCGGCAGGGGGAGTGAACGTGTTGTTGATGGGGCTGGGGAGGAGCGCCAGCGAGAAGTACGGGACGTCGTCCGGGTCGATCTCGGTGAGCGGCGCCGTGCGCTGGGCGTCGGTGGTTGCGCGCTCGACGTACCACGCCTCATCCGCGCGTCCCGCGAGCTCGAACGCCTCGCGGACACCGGCGAACGTACGGCCGAGCTTCATCACCGCGGCAGCGTCGGTGGAGCGCAGACGGTCCGCGAGTACGTCCGGTGGGAGAGTGCCGGGGAGAACGGTGAGGATCTCGTCGCGTTCGCAGAGCGGGCGCCCGAGGACCGCCGCTGCTGCGCTGACCGATGTCACGCCGGGAACGACCTCGCACGAGTAACGGTCGGCGAGGCGCTTGTGCATGTGCATGTACGAGCCGTAGAAGAGCGGATCGCCCTCCGCGAGGACGACGACGTTCCGGCCGGCGTCGAGGTGCGCGGCCAGTCGGGCGGCGCAGTCGGCGTAGAAGTCGTCCATCGCGCCCTGGTAGCCGCCGGGGTGGTCTGTGGTCTCTGTCGTGAGCGGGTAGACCAAGTGCTCCTCGAGCTGGCCGTCGGTCAGGTACGGCGCGGCGACCGAGCGCGCGATGCTCCGCCCGTGCCGCGCGCTGTGGAACGCGATCACATCCGCTGCGCCGATCAGCCGCGCCGCCTTCACGGTGACAAGCTCAGGATCGCCGGGCCCCAGGCCAACACCCCACAGCCGTCCGGTGGGCTCTGACTGCGTACCCATCACTCTGCCTCGCTTGCGATCGCGTTGACGGCGGCCGCGGTGATCGCGCTGCCGCCTCGTCGTCCTCTGACCACCAGGTATTCCAGGCCGAGCTCGTTCGCGGCCAGGGCCTCCTTGGACTCGGCCGCACCGATGAAGCCGACCGGGACACCGAGCACCGCCGCCGGACGTGGACCGCCTCCCGCGATCACCTCCAGCAGCCTGAACAGCGTGGTCGGCGCGTTGCCAATAGCAACGACTGCACCGTCGAGGTGGTCCGTCCAGAGGTCGACAGCGGCGGCGCTTCGCGTGGTCTGCAGGTGCTGGGCCAGGTCGACGGTTCGCGGGTCCTGCAACGTGCAGATCACCTCGTTGTCCGCCGGCAGGCGCCTCCGGGTGATGCCGGCCGCGACCATCTGCGCGTCGCACAGCACCGGTGCGCCACCCTGGAGCGCGGCGCGGGCGTTCTTCACCACGTTCGGCGACCAGGCGAGGTCCGCGACCAGATCGGTCATCCCGCAGGCGTGGATCATCCGTACGGCGACCCGTGACACGTCCGCAGGCAGCCCGTCGAGTGCTGCCTCGGCGCGGATCGTGGCGAACGACCGCCGGTAGATCTCCGCGCCGTCGCGCTCGTACTCGTAGCTCACACTCGTTCCCCGTCCACCTGGTAACCGTCACCGACAGCAAGCACATCCACGTACGACCCGGCCGGCTTGCCACACCGTCGCTCACAACCCGACCAGTGCACCCGCTGCCCACGCCCGAACACCCGACCTAGCCCACCGGCCGCCACGTCCGTCAGCAGCCGCGTGGCGTCTGCCCGTACGTCAGCCAGCGCCTTCGCACAGCCCGGCTGACCGGCGCATGCGGTCACGCCCTCCCAGCGCGAGCCGGACGTGGTCACCAACCCGACCTCCTCGAGCCCAGGCGCAACAGCAGGTACCACGACAGATCGCCAAGGAGTGATGCGTACCTCGGGCGCTACCCGTGCGAGGACAGCAGCCTGCTCCTGCGTCAGACTGCCCAGCGGGACCGTAGCAACCATGGCGGTCCCGTGGACACCGGCCACAACCCGTGTGGTCTCAGCAGGCAGCGGCTCAGTTGCCTGCAGCCCCAGTTTCTCAAGGATGCGCTCCGCACCGCCAGGAACCTCCGCGATCCGCCACTCCTGATCACGAACCTGCAGAAAGGCAGCGGCCGCAGCAACCATCAGCTCGGGCACTCGGGCCCACTCCGCGCGCACACCGCGATCGCCAAGGCTCAGCAGACCAGTGCCGTCGTCCAGCGCGCGTACGGTCACATCGGCTCGCAGCCCAGCCAGGTCGCCGCGGCCGTCGTCGAGTGCGAACAGGAACCGCCCGGGAAGGTCTGCCAGACCAGGGCGTTCGCAGAGCGCCTCATCAAGTGCAGCAACCACCGGCGTCACGTCGTACCGCGACTCCTGGTCCAGACCGGACAGCGGCGACGCCAGGATGTTCCGTACACGCTCGTGGGCGACGGAGGGCAGCAGCCCAGCGCCGTAGAGCCGGTCCGACAGGTCCTGCGGTCCGTCAGCGTCCAGCCCGCGGAGCTGCACGTTGCCGCGTGAGGTGAGCTCTAGGCGCCCGTCGCCCAGTTCGGCAGCAGCGAGGCGCAGTACGTCGAGTTGTGCCGCAGTCAAGCGTCCGCCGGGCAGCCGTACTCGTGCGAGACCTCCGTCAGCCGCCTGGTGCACAGCCAGCACACCAGGGCATCGGTCGACTTCGGTCCTCGCCACAGGCGTGATGCTACGTGCCCGGAACCTCCTGTGCTCTGGACCACAGCAGTACGCCGACCGTGAGCAGCGCGCAGACGCCACCGGCAACCATCACCACCGACACCGACCACCTGTCCACCACGAGACCACCCAGCAGCGCACCCGCCGACAGGACTGCCTGGAACGAGGAGGTGAACCACACAGTCGCCGCCTCCCGCGACTCCGGTACGGACCGCGCGAACATGCTCATGGAGCAGACCGGTACGCCGCCGTACCCAAGCCCCCACACCACGAGCAGCAGCAGCGCTCCTGCCGCACTGCGGCCGAGCACCGGCATCAACAGCGTCGATGTGGCGATCAAGGCAGCACAGGTCGTAAAGGTGGCCGTGAGCTTGCGTGGTGCGTAGGTGCCGGCGACGGCGTTGCCGACGAGACCTGCAGCGCCGTACACGAGCAGGAACAGCCCAATGAGCTCTGGTCGCACCACCGCACGCAAGAACGGTGTTATGTATGTGTAGGTCGCGAAGTGGGCTGTGACGATCAGACAGGTGACGACCAGCGCCATCGGGCTGCTGCGCAGAGCTTTCCCGAGTACGGCCGCGCAGGTGACCTGTACGGGCGGCAATGGGGGCACCGTGGTACGCAATGCTGCCAGGGCGATCAGTGCGAGCACGCCGAGTGCTGCGAACGACGTACGCCAACCGGCCAGCTCGCCGACGAACGTGCCCGCGGGTACGCCGAGCACCGAGCCGAGCGGGACTGCGGAGAAGATGACTGCCGTCGCACGAGTCGACCGCGGACCGGGGACGAGGCGTCCGGCGAGACTTGCGCCGATCGACCAGAAGGCACCGAGTGTGAGCCCGACGAGGAAGCGCGCGACCAACTCGAGCCAGAACGCCGGCGCCGCGGCCGCGACGAAGCCGGCCGCCGCCAAAAGGATCATCAGGCTGCACAGCATCAGGCGCCGGTCCAGCCGGGCGGTGACGAGCGTGACGACCGGGGCGGCGACCGCGGCGACCAGGCCGGGCATCGTCATCAGCAAGCCGGTGCGGCCGGGGGTGAGCGCGAAGTCGGCGCCGATCGGGGTGAGCAGGCCGATCGGGAGGATCTCGGTGGTGGCGATCGCGAAGATCCCGAGCGTCACGGCACCGACGCCGTACCACTGCCAGGTCGAAGGCCGGGTTGCGGTCTGCATTGTCATGTCGTCCAGGCAACCTGCTGCCGCCCGCACCGGCTCGCGGATTCACGACACCGCGGTCCGGCGCCACCAACCCGTCGTTTTCCCGCGACCCGAGCCCGGACGAGACCGGCGATGATCCGGCTCGGGATCATCCGGGAGCAGATAGTCTCGCGTTACCCTCGAAGGTATGGCGCAGCCTCCGGAACGCACCGTCCCCGACCTCAGCGGCTACCTGACGCACGCCGGCCACGTCCTGGAGACCCAACTGTCCGCGGCGCTGGCGGAGATCGGGCTGACGCTGCGGATGCAGTGCGTCCTGCGGCACGCGCTCGAGGCGGCGCGTACGCAGATCCAGATCGCCGAGCTGTCGTACCTGGACAAGACCACGATGGTGGCCACCGTCGACGCCCTCGAGAAGGCCGGCTACGCCGAACGGAGGCCGTCGGCCACCGATCGCCGCGCCCGGATCATCGCCGTCACCGACTCCGGCGCCCGGATCGCCGCCGAGGGCCAACGGATCGTCGACCGGGTGCACGCAGCGGCCCTGGCCGCCCTGGCCGGACCGCTCCGCGAGCCCTTCATCGAGGCCGTCACCACGCTTGTCGAGGGCCCGCTCGCCACCGCCGTCACCGCGCAGCCCGTCCGCCGCTCCCGCCGGCGCACGCACTGAACAGGATTCATCCACTCCCAGATCCGAGGTGCAGCGCCGTGCTCGTCGCGGCCGCGCTGTCCGTTGATCTGCTCCGGAGTACAGCTACTGTTGTCGGCCGTGAGTAGGACGAGAGATCCCGACCGGTTGGTGCTGTTCACGGATGCGGTCGTGGCGATCGCCATCACCCTGCTGGTGCTGCCACTGGTCGAGCTGGTGCCGGACGTCGCGGCAGAGGGCGGCAGCGCGCACAGCGTGATCAGCGAGCACTGGCAGCAGATCTCCACGTTCCTGCTCAGCTTCGTGGTGATCGCCAACTTCTGGCTGGGTCACCACCGGCTCTTCGAGCACGTCCGTGCGTACACCTCGGCCATGCTGCGGCTCAATCTGCTTTGGCTGCTCGTGATCGTCTTCCTGCCGTTCCCGACCGAGATCATCGGCGCGTTCCAGAGCGGCAGGTTCATGGCCGGGCTGTACATCGGCACGATCCTGGTGCTCAGCCTCTGCCAGTCCGCGCTCGCCTGGATGATCCACGGACACCAGGAGATCGAGAACCCGGACAACCCGGTCAGCAACCGGGAGCTGATCGGCTCCTTCTCGCTGACCGGGTTGACCCTGGTGGCCTTCCTCCTGGCGTCGCTCGTGCCGGGGGTCGGCTTCTACTCGATGTTCCTGCTGCTGCTGTCGTCGGTCACGATGCGGGTCTGGCGCCTCAGGCACCCAGACGAGCCCAGAACCCACACTGGTGCTCAGAGCTGAGATTGACCGGCTTGATCCCGCTCTCGTCCGTCGAGGCGAGTGACAGGCCGTTGATCGTCCGTGCACCGGTCGGCGACCAGTGCGGGCGGTCCGGCCCGTTCGGGTTGCCGGTCCGGGCGAACGCCGTCCAGTAGTCGATCATCTGGTTCGACAACTGCTGCTGGGCGGGCGAGAGCGGGTAGTCGAAACCGCCGAGCCGGAACAGGAACGGCAGCTCCGCGGCGTGCGCGGCCCCCATGCCCCCTGAGATCGGCGAGTGCCTGTCGGCGAACTCGTACGCGTACACGGGTACCTTGTTCGCGGCCTGCTGGTCCGTGGCGACCTGGTTGCACGACCAGATCCGGTCCGTCGTCACAGCACCCCACGCCGCGGCCGGCGACTCGTAACGCGACTGCGGGTACTGCTTGAGCACCCGTGCTGCCTTCGAGGCGCCGACCATGTTCTTGACCAGGCCGGGGTAGTCCTTGATCTCGCCGAAGGCGCTCAGCCAGGCGTTCGCCTCGTCGTGGTTGTTGCCGGAGATCATCGGCACCCGGTGGAACAGTCCGGCCCGCATCGCCTTCGCCGGGCTGAACGGTACGACCGGACTCTTGCCGTACCCGATCTGCGTGAAGGCCATCAGGTCGTCGTACAGGACCTCGGTCTTCGCGCCGCGCAGGCAGTCGAGCATCGCCTGACCGGGCTTGCAGTCAAGCTCGGTCTTCTTGCCATCGGCCCATTCCTTGCCGTTGGCCTCCACCCGGCTCGCTGGAATCCAGAACGAGTCCGCGGCCTGGCCCGGGTACTGGCTGTTGTCCAACCAGTCGAACGCGCACGAGCCGCTCTGCATGATCGCCTTCGCGAACAGGCCCGTGGAGGTCGGGGACGTCAGCTGCGCACACGTACTCATACCGCCGGCCGACTCACCCGCCAGTGTCACGTTGCGCGGGTCGCCACCGAAGGCCCGGGCGTTGTGTTGCACCCAACGCAAGGCGGCCTGCTGGTCCTGCAGGCCGAACGTTCCGGAGCCCGGCAGACCCGGGTAGCCGAAGAAGCCGTAGATGCCGAGCCGATAGTTGACCGTGACAACGACCACGTCGCCGCGGGCCGCGAACTTCGACGCCTCGTAGCTGCTGCCGGCACCGGAGAAGAACCCGCCGCCCGGCACCCACACCACCACGGCGCGCGGCTTGGCCGACTTCTTCGCGGGCGTGGTCACGTTCAGGTAGAGGCAGTCCTCGATCGAGGATCCCTTCGGCGCCTCGGAGTTCGGTTGCTGTGGGCACACACTGCCGGCCTTCGACGGCCGTACGCCGGTCCACGCCTTCGCCGGCTGCGGCGCCTTCCAGCGCAGCGCACCGACCGGGGGAGCGGCGTACGGAATCCCGTCGTACACCAGCGCGTCGCCAACAGTCCGGCTGGCCACGAGCCCCTTGTCGGTCCGTACGACGTCCGGTTGCTGCTCCGCCGGCTGGGCGGCTTGCCCAGGGCCCGCGAAACCCACCAGCAGTCCGGCCGGCACCACCGCGGCCGCCATCATCGCCAAGATTCTCTTCATACCGAAAGCCTCGTGCAGCCGACGCTGCGCCGACTTCGGTCGGGAGACCAATCCGACTAAGACTTTGGTCTACTCGTCCGCCGCAGGAGGTAGGTGTCCATGATCCAGCCCTTGCGGTCGCGGGCCTCGGCGCGGACCTTCTCGATCTCCGCCGCGACCTCGTGGAGTGGGCCGGAGACCAGTAGTTCGTCGGGGGTGCCGAGGTAGGCGCCCCAGTAGATGTCCGCGTCCTCGTCGACGTGTTCGGTGAAGGCGGTGTGGGCGTCGAGCATGACGACCACGTCGTCGACCCCGTCGGGCCACTGCTGGGCGAGCCGGCGGCCGGTGGTGATCTGGATCGGTTTGCCGACCTGGTTCAGGCCGACGCGGTGCCGGGCGGCGAGAGTCGAGACGCTGCTGATCCCGGGGATCACCTCGACGGCGAACGTCAGCTCGCCGCGCGCCAGGATGTCGTCGAGGATCGCCAGGGTGCTGTCGTACAACGACGGATCGCCCCAGACCAGGAAGGCCCCGACCTCGTCGTCGCCGAGCTCGTCCGCGATCATCGCCGCGCACACGTCGGCGCGGCGGCGCCGCCAGTCGTCGACAGCCTCGACGTACGCCGACGTGGCCCGGTCCCGTTCCGGGTCCCGGCCGACGACGACCCGGTACTGCTTGCCGGTCGCGTACCGCCGGAGGATCTCCGACCGCAGGTCGACCAGCTCCTGCTTGACCTCGCCCTTGTCGAGCACGAAGAACACATCGGCCCGGTTCAGCGCCGACACGGCCTGCATCGTCACCTGCTCCGGGTCACCCGCACCGACGCCGATGACCAGAATCTCCCGCACGCCTACTCCCGCCACTCCCGCTCGAACGGGAGCCGCCAGGCGCGGGGTGCGATCAGCTGGTGGATCGCGTTCGGGCCCCAGGTACCGGGCTGGTACGGCTTGGCCGGCGGCGGGTCCTCGAGCAGCGGAGCGGACCGATCCCACAGCGACTCGATGCCCTCGGCCGTGGTGAACAGCGTGTGGTCCCCGCGCATCGCGTCCAGGATCAGCCGTTCGTACGCCTCCAGGACGTCGGCCGCGCCCGCCGTCTCCTGCGTGGAGAACTGCATCGACAGCTTCTCCAGCCGCATGCCAGGGCCGGGGCGCTTGCCGTAGAACGACAGCGACACCCGCGACGAGTCGGCCAGGTCGAACGTCAGGTGGTCCGGGCCCTCGGACCCGACGCCGGAGCCGGCCGGGAACATCGTCTTCGGTGCCTCCTTGAAGGCGATCGAGATGATCCGCTGGCCCTCGGCCATCTTCTTGCCGGTGCGCAGGAAGAACGGCACGCCGGCCCAGCGCCAGTTGTCGATCTCGACCTTCAGCGCGATGAACGTCTCGGTGTCGGAGTCCGGCGCGACGCCGTCCTCGTGCCGGTACCCGGAGTACTGGCCGCGGACCACGCAGGCCGGATCGAGCGGCAGCATCGACCGGAAGACCTTGTTCTTCTCCTCCGAGATCGCTCGCGGCTCCAGGGCGGTCGGCGGCTCCATCGCGACGAACGACATCACCTGCATCAGGTGCGTGACGACCATGTCCTTGAACGCACCGGTCGGCTCGTAGAACGTGGCCCGCTGGTCCAGGCCGAGCGATTCGGGGATGTCGATCTGCACGTGGTCGATGAAGTTCCGGTTCCAGATCGGCTCGAACAGCCCGTTCGCGAACCGGAACGCGAGGATGTTCAGCGCCGCTTCCTTACCGAGGAAGTGGTCGATCCGGAAGATCTGCGACTCGTCGAAGGTCTCGTGGACGAAGTCGTTCAGCTCGATGGCGCTGGCCAGGTCGTCGCCGAACGGCTTCTCCATCACGACCCGCGCGCGTTCCACCAGGCCGGCGTCGCGGAGCATCGCGATCACCGCCTGGGCTGCCTTCGGCGGCACCGACAGGTAGTGCAGCCGCCGGGTGTCCGGCCCGAGCAGCTTTTCGGCCGCCTGCACCGCGGCCGCGAGCGCTTCCGGCCCGGCTGTCACCGGTACGTACTCGATCCGGTCGGCGAACTGTGCCCACTGCTCGTCGGTCATCTTGTGGGTGCCGAACTTCTCGATCGCCTGCCGCGCGCGGTCCCGGAACTCGTCGCAGCTGAGCTCCTCGGTCGCGGTCCCGATGATCCGGACGTCCGGCGCGAACCTGGACTGCTGCAGGTACGCCAGGCCGGGCAGCAGCTTGCGCTTGGCGAGGTCGCCGGTCGCTCCGCACAGCACGATCACGTGCGGCGCCAGCGGCTCCGGATCCCGCCGCGACGGCCGCGATCCGGGAGCCGGATACGCGATGGTCTGAGTACGGTCAGGCATTCAGTCCTCCCGAGGACGCCGCTGCGAACACATTCGGCAGTCTAGGACGCGCCGGTGACAACCAGGCATCAGCCTGATGACCGGTGCCGGAGAATTCTTCGGTGCGGGTGTCTGTTCGCGGCTCGCCCGTCCGTCGGTGGTGTGAGAGAGAGGATGGACACGTGAAGTACCTGCTGATGATCTGTGGTGACGAGTCGGCCGCCGCGCACGCCAACGACGGGTGCGGTGGGTGGTCGGAAGAGATGGCGGCCCGTGGTGTCGTGGCCGGTGGGGCCGGGCTGCGGCCGCCGGACGAGGCGACCACGGTCCGGGTGCGGGAGGGCGACCTCTTGCTGACCGATGGGCCGTTCGCGGAGACGAAGGAGCAGATCGGCGGCTTCGTGCTGATCGACTGCGCCGACCTGGACGAGGCGATCGAGATCGCGGCCAAACA
>DASSDE010000006.1:0-9787 GCA_035697365.1 Kribbella sp.
CCCGTGCTGGTCCACCCCGGTGTCCTTGAACTTGATGTCGAAGTTGAACAGACCCTGATCCATCAGCGCGGTCCAGTGTCTGACGTGCGTGGACACCCATCCGGAAGCGAGGCGCGTGTCCTCGAGGCATCGTCCGCCGAGCTGGTCCTCGACGTGATCCCCTTCCGGAGCAACGAACATCGCGAGTCGACGAGACACGACGCCGTCGCCGGCTCGCACAGAGGGAGGAACCAGACCGCCACCACGCTCGAGTACGTCCTCGATGCAGCGGTGAGTGAACTCGTCCGACAAGTACTCACTCGCGGGGTTCGTGGAGACTCGTTTGACGACCGACGTCTCCAGGACGCGGACGCGATGCTGCCAGCCGACGACGAGTTCGGGCCCACTCTCGTCCGCGGCCACCTCGGCGACTGCGTCCCGCACAGTGTCCGCGATCCACTGCCGCGCCGTGTGCTGATCGGGCAGCCCGAGCTCGGCCAACTGGTCGTCGGCCAGCGCAACCGCGGATCGGAGCCGGCCGAGGACCTGTGCCGGACCGATCGACGTAGCCGGCGCCTTCGGGGGCGCCAGTTCCTGAGCCAACCGGTGGAGTGCCGAGTTCCTGAGCACCTGGCGGACGAGCCGTCGGCTTGCATCGTCGAGATCGGCGGATGCGAGGTCGAGCTCTTCAAGCGTGCGGTACTCCTGTCCGGCGTCGGCCAGATAGGTCAGCTCCTCCGTCACGTCCGCGTAGATCGCGACGGCAGCTGCACTCAGTGACCTGGAAAGCCGGAGCGCCGCCCGCGCGGGACGATCCGAGTCACCTTCCAACGTACGTACGAGATCGGCGGCGTACTCGATGCATCGCTCCGGCTCGGGCGAGACGGCAACGGCGCCGCGCCGGCCGACCTCGAGATGCAGTGCGAAGGCATCGGCAGCGTGCCGGAGATCAGCTGGAGATCTCGAGTCCCACAGTAGATTGACCGATCCGGCGAGCGGACTCGGATTCCGCCAGTGGATCGCCCCCATGGACACAGCGTCGGGCTGCCGCCACGTTGCCCGGATGTCATCGTCCACGGCTCGTTCGACGCAGAACGAGCGCTTTCCCACCAGGGCCGCCAGGTGGGTGTTCGTGCCCGTCGCCGTTCCGATCGTCGCCTCGACCACGGGCGACGCCAGCAGGGCCGCGAAACCGCTCAGCGACACGGCCTGCGGTGCCGCCTCCAGGATGGTGGTAACCCGGCTCTCCGCCGCGAACCGCGCGCCGAGCTCGGCGATGACACCGCGGTTCAGAACGTCATTGGGAACGAGCGCACTTCCGATCAAGAACTGGTGCGCCGGAAGCTTTTGCAGAAGTGCGCGAATCAGGTATTCATGGTCATCGATATCGAGAACTGCCGCTACTTCCTTGGGTACCGAAGTGCGCCGCGTGATCGGATTCGAAGCGGTCGGGTTGTAAATGATGACAGGTCGGTCGTGAACGATCTCGGTCGCTTCGATGTCGGCGGGCCGGGGACGGATCCGAACCGGTGGCGGGACCGGAAGGCCGATTTCCCGCATTTGTTCGGCCGCCCGGTCGAATGCGTTGACGGCAGTCGCCTCGCCGCGCGCGAATATGGTTCCGTACCTGGCATAGAACCATCCGTCGTTCCACGAATAGAGGGCTCGTGAGAAGCGCGGATCGACAGCTGTGGGAGGGAAGGCGGAAGGCACAACTACCAGGTCGTACTCCGACGCTGCAGAGGTCGAAAGCGCCGGTATGGAAAGGATGGCGGAGAAGCAGCCCATCGCCTCGGCGAGTTCTCCGTAGGAGGTATCCGAATAGAGATCTGTCGTCGCGATCGACGCTGCGGCGGCAGCCCACGGAAGGGCGCGGAGAAAGTCTCCGAGATACCAGCGGTCGGTGTCGTGAACGACGGCGACACGCGCAATCTGGTTGCGAAGGCGCTCGAACTCGAGGATAATTGGCGGCCGGGCGGCAGAGATTCCGGGCGGAATCATTGCTGTGGTTGACACGAACTCAGCAGAATCCATGGATGCTCACGGTCCGAGAATATCGATGACCAACCGCAATAGGCCAGCCCTTGTTTCCGGATTACGGGAATCGCGCTCGTCCGACGAAAGGAGCGACGTTGAAGATCAGCGCAAGCATCATGGCGCATCCTCGACGGTTGGAACGAGCTGAGAAACTGGCCGCGAAACTGCCCACCCTGAGCCCGGCCGTCGTCTTGGACCCGGAGCCGGACGGTGCGCCGTCGGCGATGCGGACGGCGGCACTTGCCTGGGACAGCGCAGGTGCTGAGGGGTACCACCTCGTCCTGCAGGACGACACGACCCTCTGCGCCGACTTCGAGGCGCGGCTGGGCGCCGTGTCGACCGGTGGCTGTGACGCTGTCAGCATGTTCGCCGATTGGGGATCGGTGAACGGACAGGCGGTCCGGATCGCGGCGATGCAGGGCCGTGGCATCGCGCCGATCTTCCAGCGGTCCATCCCACCGCAGGCGATGTTGATGCGAGCCGATGCCGCCCAGGAGTTCGCCCGCTGCTGCGCCGAAGCCGTCGAACGCGGTGAAACCCGAGACTCCAAACTGATGTGGGAGTTCTGCCGGTCCCGCGGTCTGGCCGTCGGCATCTGCGTGCCGAATCTTGTGCAGCACGATGTGACTCATCAGCCGAGCCTGTGGCCAGGCAAGGTCGAGCGAGGGCCGATCCGGTCGGCGCTGTTCGCCGACGATTTCGCGCAGTGGTCACCCGACGTCGCGGGCGCCGACGCCGACCTGGACCTCCTGCCGTATGTGGGCTGGCAGGCCGAGGCGAGGGTGACGACTCCGGCTCGGCCGGACGAGGCCATCACCGAAACGTCGGCCCTCGATTGGCTGATGGCGCGCGGCTGGGACGGGCGGGAGTTGGTGGCCGAATTCGAGCGCATCTGGCGCGCTACCTGGCCCGTCGACCCGATCATCACCCGCCCGATCATGTTCCAGGTGTTCCTCGCCTGGGCGGCCGTCACCGTGACGTTCTCCGTCGCGGCGAACACCCCGAGAGCCGCCCTGGCGACGGTCACGCCGGGTGCCTTGCGCAACACCATCGATCTCCAGCGAGCGCCCGAGTTGATGGACGCCGCAGCAGGCTTCGTCGAGCAGGTCGTCTCGAGCGAGCTGCTCCGGAGCCGGCGTTGATTCTCGCACCGGCGGATCACGGATGATCGGCCGATCGCTCCGGCTCACAGTGGTCGGGGATTGTTTTCTCGATGTGGACATCCTCGGCGTGGCCCGAGAACCGAACCCGTCCGCTTTCCCGGTGCTGGACGTCGGTCGGCGGGCGAGCCGCGCGGGCGGGGCAGGTCTGGTCGCGTCGATGCTGCGCAACGACGGTCATCAGGTCACCCTGCTGACGGCGATCGGTGACGATCAGAGCTCGGCGTCGGTCGTCGCGCAGCTCGAGGGTGTGAACGTCGTCGTCGGCGAGCTCCGCGGTCGTACGCCGGTGAAGACCCGCCTGTTCGAAGGATCCGAGGTCGTCGGCCGTTTCGACGAACACTGCGAGCCGCCGGCCGTTCCGGTGTTCGGCAGGCCAGATCTGAGCTGCCTCGACGATGCCGACGCGATCGTTGTCGCCGACTATGCGCGTGGGGTCGCCGCAGCACCCCTGATCCGGGCGCGCCTGGATCGACTCGCCGGTTCGATGCCGATCGTCTGGGACCCGCACGCACGTGGCGCTCGGCCGACGAAGAACGTCAGCCTGGTGACTCCGAACGCGGACGAGGCCCGTCGGCTGTCCAAAGTCAGCGGGACCGGCCTGAGCAGCTCGATCGACGCCGCCGACCACCTGCGTCGGGAGTGGGGCGCCACCGCCGTAGCGGTAACCCTCGGCCAGGACGGTGCGATCGTCTCCGGTGGCGGCCACCATTGCCTGTACGTTCCGGCGCCTCGCCAGCTGGCCGCAGACACCTGCGGCGCCGGCGATCGGTTCACGGCTTCGGTCGCGGCCGAGCTCGCCGCCGGCGCGGACCTCCCCGCGGCCGTTGAAGCCGCCGTTGACCAGGCTTGCCAGTTCCTCGCGGGTGGTGGAGTCGCGGCAATGGATGGTGCGGCATCGGTCCACCGCTCCTCAACGCCGTACTGGAGACGGCTGGTCGAGCGCGTCCGGTCGGCGGGCGGCACCGTCGTCGCCGCCGGTGGCTGCTTCGATCTGATCCACCCCGGGCACCTGCGGACACTCCGCTCCGCGCGGCAGTTGGGTGACTGCCTCGTCGTGCTGATCAATTCCGACGAGTCCGTCCGCAGCTTGAAAGGCGCCGGCCGACCCATCGTGCCGCAAGCCGATCGAACCGAGCTGCTGCTCGCTCTCGAATGTGTCGACGCCGTGGTCGTCTTCGACGAGCCGACGCCCGGCCAGGCGCTCCGGGATCTTCGTCCGGATGTCTGGGTGAAGGGCGCCGACTACCTCGACGCGCGACTTCCCGAGGAGTCCCTGCTCGCCGGCTGGCACGGGCGTACGGTCGCGATTCCACTCGTCCCGGGTCGATCCACCACAGCTCTCGCCGCGAAACTTCGGAGCGCTTGACCCCTCAGAAAGGCACCCGTCATCAACATTGTCGCGATCTTTCCGTTGTACCTTCCCTGGCGCCGGGCAGGCGCCGAGGTCATGACACATGCCCTGCTGCGCGGCCTGGCGGAGGCCGGTCACTCCGTTCAGGTCCTGGTGATTCCTGAGGTTCGAAGGGACTCCGTACTGCCGCTCGAAGAGATCTGCCTGGACGGGATCCAGATCAAGGTCTGTACGATCGCGCAACTCCGGGCGATCTTCGACGGCTCGAGACCGATCGATGTGGTCATCAGCCAGCTCGGCGCCAGCGCGACCGCGTCCAAGCTGGCCAGGTTGCACCAAGCCAAGTACATCGAGGTCGTGCACGGAGACGACCCCAGGGCCTACCGGAACCTGATCACCGGCCGGCCCGATCTCACCATCTTCAACACGCGATTGCTGCGCGACTTCTTCACGACCCACTGCGCCCGGTCCGAGGTTTTCCACCCACCGGTCAGCCCAGAAGTTCACCACACCCAGAAAGGAAGCCACGTAACACTGGTGAATCTCCGCGAGGACAAAGGGGTCGGCCTCTTCCGTTCGCTGGCCGAACAACTCCCGGAGATCCCCTTCCTGGGCGTGGTCGGTGGCTACGGCGTTCAGGAGACAGCCAATCTCCCGGAAAATGTCACCATCCAGGACCACACGGCTGACATGCGATCGGACGTGTGGTCGCGCACTCGGATACTGCTGATGCCGTCGAAATCCGAGTCGTACGGAATGGTGGCTCTTGAAGCCGCCGCGTCGGGGATTCCGGTCGTATCCAACATGCTCGCGGGCGTCCGGGAGGCAATGGGATCATCGGCGATCTACCTGCACCTGAGGGACCCGGAAGCGTGGCGGAGCCAGATCAGCCGGTTGACAACTGATCTCGAGTACGAACAAGAGGCGAGCAGGAATGCTCTTGCCAGATCGGAACATATCCACCACAAACATCGCTTCGAGCTGGCCCAGACGATTCAGGCGATCGAGTCGCTTGCCTGAAGTGCGCCGAAGCTGAGCGCAGACACGCAGCGCCGGGCCGGGCTGCTCTGCGCTTGCTAGCATCGCGGGATGCTCCCGATCATCGAGGTTTCTGACCTCATCAAGGAGTTCTCGCGGCCGGACGTTCGGCCCGGCCGCTTCGAGGCGACGCGATCGCTGTTCACCCGGGCGCGCAAGGTCACCAGGGCGGTCGACGGCATCAGCTTCGGCATTGACGAGGGTGAGTTGATCGGGTTCCTCGGACCCAACGGTGCCGGGAAGTCCACGACCATCAAGATGCTCACCGGGATCCTGGTCCCCACGTCGGGGACCATCACAGTCGACGGGAGGGTGCCGTGGCGTGAGCGGCGTGGCAACGCCCGAGCCATCGGCGCAGTGTTCGGTCAGCGCACCCAGCTCTGGTACGACCTGCCGTTGCGGGACTCGTTCGAAATCATCAGAGACCTGTACAGCATGGACTCTGCGACCTACTCGGCGCGCCTCGGAGAGTTCATCGAGCTGCTCGACCTGAACGAGTTCATCGACACCCCGGTGCGGTCGCTCTCGCTGGGCCAGCGGATGCGCGGGGACCTGGTCGCCGCGATGCTGTACGCGCCGCGGATCCTGTACCTCGACGAGCCGACGGTCGGGCTCGATGTGGTTGCCAAGGGCAAGATTCGCGAGTTCGTCGCGGAGATCAACGCCGGTCGCGGTACGACGGTCATCCTGACGACCCACGACACCGACGACGTCGAGCGGCTGTGCCGGCGGGTGGTGATCATCGACCACGGCAAGATCCTGTACGAGGGCGACATCGAGACCCTCAAGGCTCAGTTCGTCAGTACCCGGGAGATCGTGGTCCACTGCAGCGACGTCGACGCAGCCACGATCTCGTCGCCGTTTGCACAGGTGGTCTCGGCCGACCGGTTCAAGGCCACACTGCGGTTCGCTCCGGCGACGACCGCCGCGCCGAAGGTCATCCACGATCTCACCTCGCGCTACCCGATCACCGACCTGACCCTGCTCGAACCGAACCTCGAGGACGTGATCCGGCAGCTGTACTCACAACGGGCTGCCGCCTCGTGAACACCCTGGTCACCCCGGCGGACACACTCGGCACTCGGCTGACCGGGCTGCGGGGCTTCTACCGAGCCGGGTACCGGTCAGTACTTGCCTATCGCGCGGATCTCCTGTTCGGCGTGATCGGGTTCGTCATCCAGACCGTGTTGGCCGTGGCGGTCTGGCGCGTGCTGTACGACGGTCACGGCGAGGTCGCTGGCGTCGCCAGTTCCACAGCCGTCGCGTACGCGGTGCTGGCCGGCTGTATCCAGTCCGTCGTCATGCCCTGGCAGTTCTCGTCGCTCCCGCAACGAGTGCGCCGCGGCCAGATCGGAGTGGACATGATGCGGCCGCGATCGCTGATCAGCCAGAATCTGGCGCAGGCGGCCGGAACGATGGTGGGAAGGCTTCCGATCGGTGTCGCGGGCTTGGCCGTCGGCCTGGCTCTCGGAGGTGTCCAGGCTCCGCGGACGTTGCTTGATCTCCTCGCCTCGGCCGTGTCGATCGTGCTGGGCATCGCCAACATCATGACCATCAACCTGTTGGTCTCGATGATCTCGTTCTGGACCCTGGAAACCGGCGGCATCATGATCCTCTACAGGTTCGCGTCGGCGTTCCTGTCCGGTGCACTCATTCCACTGTGGTTCATGCCGGGGTGGTTGCAGCCGATCATCGGCCGGCTTCCGTTCCAGGCCCAGATCTACGCCCCGCTGTCGATCTGGTTCGGCACGAGGCACGGCAGCGAGCTGATCGGAACGCTTGCGCTACAGCTCGGGTGGGTGCTCGTCCTCTTCGTGCTCCTGCAACTTGTCTGGCGACGAGCGGTCCACCGGGTGGTGGTGCTCGGTGGCTGAGACGTCTGGACCATGGTCGGCGGTCGGACAGGACCTGCGCGCCGGCAAGATCCTGCTGAGGGCGTCCTGGCGAGCCGCGATGGGGTACCGCGTCAGCTTCCTCGCGATGATCATCGGCGGCGTGGCCCTGCAGGGTACGCAGCTGTTGTTCATCGGGGTGCTGCTGGCGAAGTTCAACGTCATCCACGGCTGGCGGCTGAACGACATTGCCTTCCTGTTCGCGATGCGGCTCGCCGCCCATGCGTTCTACGTCGTCCCGTTCGGCGCGCTGTTCTCGATCGACACCGCGATCCAGCAGGGCGACGTCGACCGCTACCTGCTCCGCCCGGCGGGGATCTATCTACAGGTCATGACTCGCTATGCACCGCTGGCCGCGCTCGGCGACGCGCTTCTGGGATTCGGGTCGCTGGCGATTTTCGCCCCGCAGTCGGCGGTGTCCTGGACACCCGGGAAAGTGGCGTTCCTGATCGCCGCCCTGGTCAGCGGCGGTCTGGTCGAGGCCGGCCTGCAGACCCTCCTGGCCGGGCTGTCCTTCCGGATGACGTCCACCACGTCGCTGCGGATCCTCGCCGACGACACCATCACCCGCTTCAGCGGTTATCCCTTGACGATGTTCAACCGCTGGGGATTCCTCTCGCTCACCTTCGTCTTCCCGATGGCCTTCATCGCGTACTTGCCGGCGACCGTGCTCCTCGGACGCAGCGCGGAACTCCCGATCCCCGCCTGGCTGGCAGCTGTCTCGCCACTCGGCGGCCCGATCGTTTTCGCTGTCGGCCTGACCCTCTTCAACCGGATGATCCGCAGCTACAACAGCCCCGGCAGCTGACGTTGACCTCAAGCGCTTGAGGTATGTGACTGTGACGGCATGACGGTTTTCACCATCCAGGAGGTCGCGCGCCGCAGCGGTCTGAGCGAACCGACGTTGCGGTACTACGAGGACGTCGGGCTGGTCGGTCCGATCGATCGCGACACCAGCAGCGGGCACCGGCGCTACCGCACCACCGATGTCGACACCCTCGAGGCGTTGTCCTGCCTGCGGGCAGCCGGTGTCGGCATTCAGGACATGCGTACGTACCTTGCCAACCGTGGCCGCGGCCGGGCAGCCGCCGGCGAGCAGCGCGATCTCCTGCTCCGGCACGCTGAGCGCGTCGAGGCGGAGATCGCGGCGCAGCAGGCACGCCTGCAGTACCTCCGTGAGAAGGCAGCACTGTGGGACGCCCGCGACCGAGGCGACGCCGCTGCCGAAGCGGCGACGATCGAGCGCCTGATCGGAGTAGTCGATGACCTAGGAGTGCTCCGATGAGCCCGGTGCTGGTGACTGGTGGGTCCGGCTATTTGGCGACACACCTGATCGCGCGTCTGCTGCGCGACGGTAGCGATGTCCGTGCGACGGTACGCTCCACGGCCCGCTCCGACTCGCTGCGCGCCGCCGTACGCCGCGGCGGTGCGGACGACGCCCGCTTGGAGATTGTCGAGGCGGACCTGCTGTCCGACGACGGCTGGCCGGCCGCGGTGGACGGCTGCGCCGAGATCCATCACACTGCCTCGCCGATCCCCGTCGTCCAGCCGGAGGACCCGGACGAGTTGATCGTCCCCGCCCGCGAAGGAACCTTGCGGGTACTGCGAGCAGCAGAGGCCGCCGGCGCACGACGCGTCGTCCTGACCTCCTCGTTCGCCGCAGTCGGCTACTCACCGAAGCCCGGAGCCGTCTACACCGAGGACGACTGGACGGATCCCGATACGCCCGGTCTCGCGCCGTACCCGCGCTCGAAGGCGATCGCCGAACGCGCCGCCTGGAATCTGATGCGCGACACCGGGACCGAACTGGTGGTCGTCAATCCGACCGGCATCTTCGGCCCGACCCTCACGGCCGAACTCCGCTCCTCGACCCAGCTGATCAAGCTCATGCTCGACGGCACGATGCAGGTCGTACCGCGCGCCCGCTTCGGAGTCGCCGACGTACGCGACGTCGCCGACCTGCATGTCCGCGCCATGGCCGCCCCCGAGGCCGCAGGCCACCGCTTCCTTGCCGTCAGCAACGAGCCGGTCACGAGCTTCTTAGAGATCGCCCAGCTACTGCACCGCCACCTCGGCGTACAGACCCCCACGGAGGAAGCCCCCGGCCCGGACCTGCCGCGCCCGATCATCGACAACACCCGCGCCCGGAAACTCCTCGACTGGACTCCCCGCTCCGCCGAAGCAACCATCCTCGAAACTGCGCAAAGCCTTCAAGCCCTCGGCCTGCTGGCCCCAAGCGGCCGCTGAACGCTACCTAATCCGCCTGACCGGCTCGGGTCGGTGGTGAGAGGGTGTGGGGGTGGTGGTGATCTTGGTGGTGCTGGGGG
>DASSDE010000007.1:0-3165 GCA_035697365.1 Kribbella sp.
TGTGCGTTCCGGTGCCGGACGGCGTACCGGCCGAGCAGGCCGCGTTCTCGACCGTCGGCGCGATCGCGATGCAGGGCGTACGGCAGGCCGAGGTCCAGCTCGGCGACACGGCGGTGGTGATCGGTCTCGGCCTGGTCGGGCAGCTCGTCGTACGGCTGCTCGTCGCCGCCGGAGTGCGGGTGTTCGGCATCGACACCGTCGAGGATCGGTGCCGGATGGCGGAGAAGGCGGGCGCGCTGCATTGCGCATCCCCGGACGAGGCCGGTGTCGGAGCACTCGAGCGGTCGTTGCTGCAGGCATCGAACGGGCTCGGCGCCGATCACATCCTGCTGGCTGCGGGCGGGCATTCGAACGGTCCGGTCGAGACCGCGGCCCGGCTGGCTCGGGACCGGGCCCGGGTGGTGGACATCGGTAAGACCAGGCTCGATCTGCCGTGGAACGCCTACTACGACAAGGAGCTGGACGTTCGCTTCTCGCGTTCGTACGGCCCGGGGCGCTACGACGACCGGTACGAGCTGCAGGGCATCGACTACCCCGCCGGATACGTTCGCTGGACCGAGCGGCGCAACCTCGAGTGCTTCGTCGACCTGATCGCCCGCGAGCAGATCGATCTCGCTCCGCTGATCGCCAACACGTTCCCGATCGCCGACGCGACCGACGTCTACCAGAAGCTCAGCGCCGGCACCTACCCCGGCGTCGGCTTCCTCTTCGAGTACCCCGACCTGGTCGAGCCGGCTGCACCACCGGCGCCGGTCGCGGCCCGGCCTGCCGCGCCGACGAGTGGTGGAGTGCGACTCGGCTTCATCGGCGCGGGCAACTACGCGTCGAGCATGCTCCTGCCGCACCTGCACAAGGACGAGGACGCCGTCCTGGCCAGGGTGGCGACCAACAAGTCGCTCTCGGCCGCCAATGCGCAGCGCCGGTTCGGGTTCGAGGCAGTGTCGACCGACGCCGACGAGGTGCTCGGCGACGCGAGCCTGGACGCCCTGTTCGTGGTGACTCGGCACAGTTCGCACGCCGAGCTCGCCTGTCGCGCGCTGGAGACCGGCAAGGCAGTCTTCGTCGAGAAGCCGCTCGCGCTCACCGACGAGGAGCTGGACCGGATCGTCGCCACCGTCGAGGCCACCGGCAACGACCGGTTGATGGTCGGGTTCAACCGGCGGTTCGCGCCGCTGCTCGTCGACCTGCGGGACCGGTTCGGCACCCCCGGTGGGAACTTCTCGCTCCGGTACCTCGTGAACGCGGGCAAGCTCGACTCCAGCAGCTGGTATCTCGACGCCGGCAAGGAGGGCAGCCGGTTCGCGGGCGAAGGCGGTCACTTCATCGACACCCTGACCTGGTGGCTGAACAGTCTCCCGACCGAGGTGTACGCCGTACCGGGCCCCGACGCGGGCGATGTCCTGGTCACCCTCAGGTTCGCGAACGGCTCCGTCGGCACGATCACGTACGTGGGTGGCGGCAACGCGCGCTTCCCGAAGGAGACGATCGACATCACCGGCGGCGGCCGCAACGCGCGGTTCGACAACTTCCAGAGCGCCTCGGTCTGGGCCGGTCGCAAACCCACGACCCGCAAGTCCCGCAGTACCGACAAGGGCCAGCGGACCGAGCTCGAGCGCTTCGTCGCCGCCGTGAAGTCCGGCGGCCCGATGCCGATCCCGTTTGACCAGCTCGTCGCCACCACCCGCGCCACCATCGCAGTCGATCGCAGTCTCGCCTCAGGTACAGCGGAGAAGGTGTGACTCGCCAGCCTTTGGGCTGGTACGTCCGCCGCCTGCGCCGGATGTCCCCCACCGAACTCATCCAGCGCACCAGCGATGCAGGACGGCGTTCTGCCTGGGCCCACCGACAGGTGCGGCCCGGGCAGGACGTGAATCTCAAGCTGCCGCTCCGGCCCGAGCGGACGTTCGGTACGACGCTGCAGACGAACACGGCCGGCGCCGTACCGGAGGATGCCCGCAAGGCAGTGATCGCCCAGGCCGACGCGATCCTGGCCGGGAACCTCGAGGTACTGGGTGTCGAGCGCACCGACCTGGAGAAGCCGGACTGGTTCCATGACCCGGTCACGGGCCGCCGCTCCGATCCGGCGCAGTACGTGTTCAAGCTGAACCACCGCAACGAGCAGGCCGTCGGCAACATCAAGCAGGTGTGGGAGCTGTCCCGCCACCATCACCTGACGCAGCTGGCTGCTGCTTGGTACCTGACTCACGACGACCGGTACGTCGACCGCGTGGCCGAGCACCTGAACGACTGGTGGCGTGCCAACCCGTTCCTGTCCGGAGTGCACTGGGCGAGCGGTATCGAGGTCGGCCTGCGCCTGATCAGCTGGACGTGGATCCGCCGCCTCCTCAACGACTGGCCGGAGATCACCGAGCTCTTCGAGCAGAACGACCTGGCGCTCCGCCAGCTCTACTGGCACCAGCGCTACCTGGCCGCGTTCCAGAGCCACGGGTCCTCAGCCAACAACCACGTGATCGCTGAAGCAGCAGGCCAGCTGATCGGCGCCTGTGCGTTCCCCTGGTTCACCACGAGCGACCGCTGGCGTGCGGACGCCGCCGTACTGCTGCAGAAGGAACTGGACGCCAACACGTTCCCCTCCGGAGTCAACCGCGAACTGGCCACCGACTACCACCGCTTCGTGTCCGAACTGGGCCTGTACGCCGCTCTGGAAGCAGATGCGGCCGGTCACCCGCTCAGCCAGGACACGTGGGCGCTACTGGCCCGCACGGTCGACGTAGCAGCTGCGATCGTCGACGCGAATCTCAGACCGCCACGTCAGGGCGACGACGACGAGGGCATGGTCCTGGTCCTTGACCCACCAGACGCGAGCACGTGGTCCGCATACATCTCGCTGGGTGCCGCTGTCGTCGGCAGTGCACCTTGGTGGCCGGACAGCCCAGCTACGGTCACCTCAGTGCTCGTCGGGTCGCTGGTGAAGGCGCGGCAACTGGACCGGCCCGCCGAACGTCCAGGTCATTTCAGAGACGCCGGCCTGACCATCCTGCGCAGCCAGGATTCCGGTCCGGAGATCTGGTGTCGCGCGGACGCCGGTCCGCACGGCTTCCTCTCGATCGCCGCCCACGCCCACTCCGACGCGCTCTCCCTCGAGGTCCGCGTGGACGGCGTCGACATCCTCGCCGACCCAGGCACGTACTGCTACCACGGTGA
>DASSDE010000008.1:0-2354 GCA_035697365.1 Kribbella sp.
GCGACGGCCCCACTGGGGAGGTCGACGAGGAGCAGCCTGCGGCCGGAGCGCAGCGCCTCGGCGGCCCCGGCGATCAGCGTGACCTGGTCGGTGGGGTCGATCAGCGCGCGGGCGCTGTCGTTCATCATCCCCAGATCGGGGCTGACGGCCAGCACCGCCCCGCGGCCACGCCGGCAGGCGGTCCGGTAGTCGTGCAGCAGGGCGAGCTCGCGCGGGCCGGACTGGTCCAGCAGGGCGTTCTCGATCTGGCGCGCGATCCGGGCCACCGCGGTGGACATGAAACGACCGGCATCCGGGCGCCAGCAGGTGAGGTCGACGACGCCGAGAAGCTTGCCGTTGACCGGGTGCCAGATCGGGGCGCCGGCGCAGGCGAGGTCGGCGAGGTGGTCGACGTAGTGCTCGTGGCCGAACACCTGCGCGGGGCCCCGCCCTTCCAAGGCGGTGCCGATCCCGTTGGTGCCGATGAAGCGCTCGGCGTAGGAGAAGCCGGGAGCGAGCCAGACCTTGTCCAGGTGCTGGTTGAGCCCGGTGTCGCCGGTGCGCCGCTCCAGCACGACGCCGTCGGCATCCGTGAGGATGAGGCTCACCGGTTCCCCGGCCAGCTGGTCGGCGACGTCGGCCATGATGGGCGCCGCGGCTCGGACGAGCGGTGAGTCGGGCTCGGTGTCGAAATCGCACGACAGCTCGACACTGTCGGTGGCGACGTCCCACTCTCGGGAGCGCGTCCACGACGCGAGGATCGTGTCGCGGACCGTGCCCGCTTCCACATGCTGATCGACCAGGAAGGACGTACGAGCGCGCACGAGCACCTCGGCGGACCTGTCGGTCCGTCGAGGGGGGAGTGCGTGGTTCGATCGGACCAAGCGCGTGCTCTCCCTCGGCGCAACGGGCGACTCGCGACGGTGCGGAACCTTGCGTCTGGCAGAAGGTACCGCAGCGGCGAGACGGCCCGGGGGGAGCAATCGGCAACCGTCTCATATTGAGACCTCTGGGTGACGGCCAGGGCGGTGTGATTCCGGGCACGAGGCGAAGGTTCGGACTCGGGGTGCCCGCGCGGCTGGGCCCGGACCGGCGGCTCGGGTCCACCTCCGCTGCCGGCGCCACCCGCGCACGGACCGGCACCGCGGAACGGGGGCAGACCACGGGGAGCGGCGTGTGCTCCCGCCGGTCCGGGTGACGCCGGGCAGGCGGACGGCGCGCACGTCGGTCCGCGGCCCACCACAACGTGAGGAGTCGATGTGAGTCGGCAGAGTCTGGCGAAGGCTCATCAGAAGATCCAGGAACTGTCCTGGGAGCCGCAGTACCACGAGCCGTACATGAAGTACGGCACCGACTACACCTTCCGGAAGGCCGCCAAGAAGGACCCGCTCAAGCAGGTTCTTCGGTCCTACTTCCCCATGGAGGAGGAGAAGGACAACCGCGTGTACGGCGCGCAGGACGGCGCCATCCGCGGCAACATGTTCCGCCAGGTCCAGGAACGGTGGCTGGAGTGGCAGAAGCTGTTCCTGTCCATCATTCCACTGCCCGAGATCTCGGCTGCCCGGTCGATGCCGATGCTGTTCCACGTGGTTCCGAACCCGGAGCTGCACAACGGCCAGGCGATCCAGATGATCGACGAGGTTCGGCACAGCACGATCCAGCAGAACCTCAAGCGGCTGTACATGAACAACTACATCGACCCAGCAGGTTTCAACAACAGCCTGCGCAACTTCCAGAGCGACTACTGCGGCACCATCGGCCGTCAGTTCGCCGAGGGGTTCATCACCGGTGACGCCATCACCGCGGCCAGCATCTACCTGACGATCGTCGCCGAGACGGCCTTCACGAACACGCTGTTCGTGGCCATGCCGGCCGAGGCAGCGGCGAACGGTGACTACCTGCTGCCCACGGTGTTCCACTCGGTGCAGTCCGACGAGTCGCGGCACATCTCCAACGGCTACGCCACCCTGCTGATGGCGCTGTCGGACGAGGACAACCGCCAGCTTCTCGAGCGCGACCTGCGCTATGCGTGGTGGAACAACCACCGCGTGGTGGACGCCGCTATCGGCACGTTCATCGAATACGGCACCAAGGACCGCCGCAAGGACCGTGAGTCCTACGCGGAGATGTGGCGTCGCTGGATCTACGACGACTACTACCGGTCCTACCTGGTGCCGCTGGAGAAGTACGGCCTGACCATCCCGCACGACCTCGTCGAAGAGGCGTGGAAGCAGATCTGGGAGAAGGGCTACGTCCACGAGGTCGCGCAGTTCTTCGCCACCGGTTGGCTCGCCAACTACTGGCGTATCGACGCGATGACCGATGAGGACTTCGAGTGGTTCGAGTACAAGTACCCGGGCTGGTACGACAGGTAC
>DASSDE010000009.1:0-3058 GCA_035697365.1 Kribbella sp.
GATATAGGCAGAATTCTGCCGATATCGGCAGAAAAGTACGGATGAAGCCAGGACGGACCCGGTCCAACAGTTGTCTGAGTGTCCACGTGTTCGCGGTACCGCGTTGTGGTCGCGTGGGGGACGACTACAGCTTCCGCAGCAGGTGGAGGGCTTCGATGGCGTGGGCTACCAGTTCTTTGTCGGTCGACTGCCGGTCCTTTTCGGGGAGGCCGGACCATTCGATGGCGAGGTCTTCGGTGTACGCGAGCCACGCGTGCACTCGCATGTACTCGCTCGACGCCGGTGCCTCGGCGACCTCGGGGATGCCGAGGTAGGTGAGGACGCGCTTGGTCAGGCCGGCGCGGGTCTCGTCGTACACCTTGACTGCGTAGTCGTCGCCGCCGGCGGCGCCTCGGACGAAGGAGATGTACGCGGTGCGCCGACGGGTGATGAACGCGACGAACTGGATCAGCATCTCGCGCAGTTGCTCGTCGGGCGGGAGGGAGTCGTCCGGCTTGGTGACGCGCAGGAGGCGGCGGCCGGCGGCCGAGATCACGGCGACGTAGTAGTCGCGCTTACTCGGGAAGTAGTGGAACAGCAGACTGCGAGAGATCCCGGCTTGCCCGGCGATCGCGTCGATCGACAGTTCGTGGATCGGCTGGGTGCGCAGCATCATCAGCCCGATCCGGACCAGTTGCTTCTTGCGGTCCTCCGCTGTCAGTCGGTGATCCATGCTATTGAGCATTGCTTAGGGGCTGAGCTACGGTCAAGGCAACCCGAAGGAGTCTTGATGGGATTCGAACCTTCCGCCCGGGCGAGTGAGCTGATCGGCCGGGTAGCGGAGTTCATCCGGACTGAGATCGAGCCGGTCGAGGCGGAGATGCAGGCCGCGACCCGGGCGGCCGCCGATCCGTGGCAGCCGCAGCCTGTGTTCGCGGAACTGCAGGCGAAGGCCCGCAAGCAGGGACTCTGGAACCTCTTCCTCCCGCCGGCCGAGCCCGGCAACGAGCAGTACGGCGAAGGGCTGCCGAATCTGGACTACGCGCCGATCGCCGAGCTCACCGGCCGGTCGTTCCTGGCGCCGTACGTCTTCAACTGCAACGCGCCCGACACCGGCAACATGGAAGTGCTGCTCCGGTACGGCGACGCCGAGCAGAAGCAGCGGTGGTTGGAGCCACTGCTCGACGGCGCGATCCGGTCCGCGTTCTGCATGACCGAGCCGGATGTCGCGTCGGCGGATGCCACCAACATGGCGGCGACCGCGGTCATCGAGGGCGACGAGGTCGTCATCAACGGCCGCAAGTGGTGGAGCACCGGCGTCGGTCACCCGGACTGCCAACTCCTGATCTTCATGGGCCTCACCGACCCCGACGCCCCTCGGTACGCGCGGCACACGATGGTGCTCGTCCCGCGGGACACCCCTGGTGTGAAGGTCGAGCGCCTGCTCCCGACGATGCACCGGTACGACGAGCCGCACGGCCACGGCGAGGTGTCGTTCACCGATGTCCGCGTGCCGGCGTCGAACATCCTGGTCGGACCGGGACGCGCGTTCGAGATCGCACAGGGCCGGCTGGGTCCGGGTCGTGTTCACCACTGCATGCGGTTGATCGGCCTGGCGGAGAAGGCCCTCGAGCTCGCGCTGGAGCGTGGCACCACCCGCACCGCGTTCGGCAAGCCGATCGTCAATCTCGGCGGCAACCGGGAGCGGATCGCCGACGCGCGGATCGCGATCAACCAGGCTCGGTTGCTCGTGCTGCAGACGGCGTACCTGCTGGACACCGAGGGGCTGGCGGGCGCGCTGAGCGAGGTGAGCCAGATCAAGGTTGCGGTGCCGCGGATGGCGCAGGACGTGATCGACATGGCGATCCAGTTGCACGGTGGCGGCGGCCTGTCGGACGACTTCCCGCTCGCGGCCGCGTGGACGAGTGCGCGGGCGTTGCGGCTGGCGGACGGGCCCGACGAGGTGCACCGTGGAGTCATCGCCAGGCTCGAACTGGCGTCGTACTTGCCCCGGGAGGTCAAGTGAGCCGCGTCCTCGTCACCGGCGGCGCCAGCGGGCTCGGCGCCGCACTGGTCGCCCGGTTCGTTGCCGAAGGCCACCAAGTGCTGTGTACGGACGTCGCCGAAGACGGGCCCGAAGACTATCTGCGGCTGAACGTCCGCAGCTCCGAGGACTGGGCCGCGGCGGTCGAATGGTGCGAGCAGAACTGGGGCGGCCTGGACATCCTGGTGAACAACGCCGGGATCGCGACCGGCGGCCGGATCGACGTCGAGACGCTGGACGAGTGGGACCGGGTCGTCGACATCAACCTGATGGGCGTGGTGCGCGGCTGCCGTGCGTTCACACCGGTCTTCAAGCGCCAGCGGTCGGGGCACATCGTCAACACCGCGTCCGCGGCCGGTCTGGTTCACCCGCCGATGATGAGCTCGTACAACACGGTCAAGGCCGGCGTCGTCGCGCTCTCGGAGACGCTGTCGCACGAGCTGCATCCGTACGGCGTGAACGTCTCGGTCGTCTGCCCGTCGTTCTTCCGGACGAACCTCGGCGACTCGATCCAGGGCGAGGACACCGCGATGGGCGCGACCGCGCGGCAGCTGATCGAGAAGTCGCCGCGGACGGCGGACGACATCGCGGCCGGGGTGATCACCGGGATCAAGAAGAAGCAGTTCCTGATCATCCCGGACCGGCCCGCGCTGATGGCCTGGCGGACCAAGCGGTTCGCCCGGCCGCTGTACGACCGGCAGATGCGCAAGATCGCCGCCCGGGCCCGCGAGCGCGCCGAGGCCGCCGCCCGTGGGTGATGGCGCGCGGGCGGTCCGCGAGGAAGACGCCTTCGACGTGCCGGCGGTGGACCGCTGGCTCCGGCAGCAGACCGAGTTGCCGGCCGGGCTGCCGGAGGTCAAGCAGTTCTCCGGCGGTGCGTCCAACCTGACCTATCTACTGCGGTACGACGGCCACGACCTGATCCTGCGCCGCCCGCCGGCCGGGACCAAGGCGAAGGGCGCGCACGACATGGGCCGCGAGTACCGGATCCAGGCCGGCCTCAAACCGGTCTTCCCGTACGTCCCGACCATGGTT
>DASSDE010000010.1:0-4606 GCA_035697365.1 Kribbella sp.
CCCTTGTCGATCGGGAACACGTTGAAGTTCGTCGACTTGATGATGTCGTCGTAGTTCCGGCCGAGCTTCTGGCAGTGCCCGCGGAGGATGTCCGCCTTCTCCTTGAACAGCTCCGGGTTGCCGCCACCGATGTTCGCGGCGTCGGCGTACTGCGCGACCAGCTTCAGCGTCACCTTCGGGCCGCCACCGCCGATCCAGAAGCTCGGGTGCGGCTTGCGGACACCCTTCGGCTCGTTGATCGGGGCGTCGATCGAGTAGTACTTGCCGTTGTAGACCGGCTTGTCCTCGGTCCACATCTTGTAGATGATCTCGGTCGCCTCGCGGAACGCCGCCATCCGCTGCGGGATGTCGGTCCACTCGTAGCCGTACGCCTTCCACTCGTGCTCGTACCAGCCGGCGCCGATCCCGGCGTACAGGCGGCCGTGGCTGGCGACGTCGACGGTGGACGCGATCTTCGCGTACAGCGCCGGGTTCCGGTACCCGTTGCAACCGACCATCTGGCCGATGTTCACCCGCTTGGTGTCGCGGGCCAGCGCCGCGGTCGCGCTCCAGCACTCGAACGTCGTGTTGTCACTCGGCTCAGGCACCGTGTGGAAGTGGTCGAACAGCCAGATCGAGTCCCAGGACTGCTCGTCGGCACGCTTGGCGACGGCCGTCATCGCCTCCCACTGCTCGATCGGGTCGGCGATCCCGGCCAGATCCATCTTCCAGCCCTGCGGTACGAATACCCCGAAACGTGTAGTCATGCCGCCATCCTTTCGACTGATGGCGGCATCGGTCCATGACTACGAGTACTGAATTCGTTCTCAATCGGAGCACTGCTACTTCTTAGTGGGCGCTCAGGACTCCTGCGCCGGAGCCGGGCTCGGTGCGGTGGACGGCGCGTGCGGACAGGATCGCGTTCAGCGCGATCGGTGCGAGGCGGCCGCCGAACTCCTGCCGGGTGAGTGCGGCCACGCCGGCCGCGGCCGGTGCGGACGCCGACGTACCAGGGAAGCGGCAGGCGCCCTCGGTCGTGGTCGGGCAGGTTCCGGAGCCGAAGCCGCCGGCGCCGCTGATCGACTCACCGTCGCCCGCGAGCCAGTTCGGGGCCTGGAAGCTCAGGTTCGCGCCTCCGCTCACCCCGCGGCACGGACCCGGCCTGCCGCCCGGGCAACGGGTCGTCGTGACGAGCTGCACCGGTCCGGCCGCGCTGTACGGTCCGACCGGGGCGGTCTTCGGGTCGGTCGACACGTTCGCGTTCACGGCGCCCGCGCTGGTGGCGAAGATCGTGTAGTTCGAGTCCGGGTTCAGCGAGCCGGCTTGCTCGGTCGGGTCGAGCGTCTTCACGCCGGCCGCCAGCGGCCGCCAGCGCAGGTCCAGGATCGGCGCCTTGCGCGCGGTCGACGTACCCGACACGTCCACGACCAGCTTCACCGGCTGCGCCGCGGCAGTGGTGTTGAAGTACTGGAGTTGCTCGATGGTGTCGCCGACGCCGTTCGCCTGGACGCCGGTGCTCGACGCGAGGCACTTGGTCCCGGTGCTGTCCATCACGTACAGGTTCAGGTCGGTGAAGCCGCCCTGGCCCGCGGTCGGGTAGATCGCGCGCGGCTCGCTCCACTGCAGGGTCGGCATGAGCCCCGCGCCGGGCTGCAGGTTCAGGTCGTACGTCGTGTCGCTGCCGCGCAGTTTCACCACGTTGTCGGGGTCCTTCGGGCAGCCGGTGTACGGGCCGGTGACACCGTCGGGGCCCTTGCCGGTGCCGATCGCGGTGGCGCGCGGGGCGTGCGAGGTGCCGAGGTTTCCGGACGACGAGCTGACCCAGATCCCGTGCTTGGCCAGTGCCTCGGCCGTTGCGGCGCCGAGGCCCTGCTGGAACACCGGCTCGTCGTCGAGTGCGATGTCCTCGGCGATCATCGTCACACCCGCGTTCGCCAGCACATGGAACGCCTCGAAGTAGTCGGCGTTGGTGTCCAGCGTGCTTGCGAAGGCCAGCTTCGCGCCCGGTGCCAGGTCGTGGATGATCTCCATCATCGCGGTGCCCTCGTCGTTGACGTACGAGCCCTGCTGGAGCACCTGGACGTCAGGCGGCAACTCGCCCGCGGCGACCGCGTCGGCGAGATGGTCGGCGTCCAGGGAAATCACACCGATCTTCTGGCCGCGCCCGGTCAGGCCGCGCGCCTGCGCCTTGTCCGCACGGTGCAGTTGGACGCCTTCCGCGGTGGTCGGGCCGACGTCGACCGCGGGCCGCAGCGCCGGGCGCAGTGCACTCACCCAGTCGAGCGCGGCGACCGCGTCGAGCTTGTCGGACGGGACGGTCGCGGAGACCAGGCCGGTGGCCGGCAGGTCGTACGTGTTCTTGACGTCTGCGGTGTTCTTCTGCACCGCGACGCCGAGCGCGGTGAGTTGGGCCTCCTGCTGGGCGGTGATCGGCGCGGCGGCGTACACCTGCACCCCGACCCGTCCGTTGCTCTCGACACCCATCGCACGGGCGTTCACGCCCATCTGCTTCGCGCCGGCAAGTTTCGCGGCATCCCGCAACATCGACGGCACCTTCGCCGCCGCCCCCGGCTCTTCCGGGCCCCCTGCGGCCGTCGCCTGTGGCACTACCGCGATGACAGCCAACGGAACTATCAGCATCACGCTGCTGAACACATAACGGAGCTTCATCAAGTGTCCTCTCCCCCTCCTGAGCGGTCGCGACCACAGTCATCTACCGACTGACCAACTGTCCAGTACTTACGTGGGCGAGGGGACGAGGGTTCTGGTCTAGCGAACGCTCCGGGATCGCAGCCGCCGCAGCATCCGCGGGTCCTCGAAGCCGACCGTCCGGGCTGCGGACTCGACGGTGGTGCCGTGGCCGATCAGGTGCTCGGCGCGTTCGAGGCGGAGAAGTTGCTGGTAGCGCAGCGGCGTCAGCCCGGTGGCGGTCGTGAACAGGCGGGTCAGCGTGCGTTCACTGACACCGACCTCGCGGGCCAGCTCGGTGAGCGGCAGCTTGTCGGCGTACCGGGCGTCGATCACGTCCTGGACACGGTGCGCCAGGTCGCTGAGGTGCCCGCGGTGCCGGAGCATCGCGGACTCCTGGAGCTCGTCGCCGTTACGCCGGGCGTACACGACCATCTCGCGCGCCACCCGCGCGGCCGCCTCCGCGCCGCGGCCGACCGCGACCAGGTGCAGCGCGAGGTCGATACCACTCGCGATCCCGGCGGAGGTGATGACGCGATCGTCCTCGACGTACAGCACGTCCCGGACGATGGTCGCCCGCGGGTACCGGGCGGCGAGCTCGTCGGTCAGCTCGTGGTGGGTCGTGAAGCGGCGCCCGTCGAGCAACCCTGCCCACCCGAGCGCGTCGGCCCCCGAACACACGCTCGCGACCGTCCCGCCGCGAGCGTGGTGCGTCCGCAGCCGTTGGCGGAACCCGGGCCCGATCGGCGGCTGCGGCGACAGCCGCGGCGACCGCCATCCCGGTACGACGACGAGGTCGCCCGGATCGAGCTCGGGCCAGGTCGACTGCGTCCGCAACGGCACGCCCTGGGCGGTCACGACCTCGTCGGACTCGGCCACGTACGACACGTCGTAGCCGTACCCGAAGTCCCTCGCGGTCGTGAACACCTGTGCCGGGCCCGCGAGGTCCAGGAGATGGAGCCGCGGCACCAGTACGAAGACCACCTGAGTAGGGCGCATTCGGTCAGGATGCCACGGGCACACCGGTCAGCTCGTCGAGGGTCCGGACCGTGGCGAACCGGCCGGCCAGTGCGTACTCCGTCCGCTCGGCGACCTGCTCCGCGGTCAGTGTCCGCGGGTCCGCGAGCACCTCCTCGACGGTCGCCTCGTCGCGGATCGACCAGTGCGCGAGCGCCATCGTCGCGGTCGCCTCGGTGACGAACACGACGTCGTACCCGAGGTCCGATCCGACCCGTGCGGTGGTCTCACAGCACTGCTCGGTACGGATGCCGCAGACAACGATCTCGCGAATGCCGTGCTGGGTCAGGAGCTGCTGCAGATTCGTTGTGGTGAAGGCGTTGTGCGACGTCTTGGTGAGAACCGGTTCGGTCGGCAGCGGTTCGAGTCCTTCGATCAGCCGGACCTGCCCCTCGGCCGGGTCGAACGCGTTCCCCGTACCTGGCTCGGTGTGCATCACCCACACCACCAGGTCGTCACGCTCCCGGGCGGCGCCGACCAGGCGCTGCACCCGATCGGCGATGTCGGGATGGTTCACCAGCTGCCAGTTCGGGCGGACCCGGAACGACTCCTGGACGTCGATCACGATCAGTGCGGTTCGGCTCATGCCACCAGCATGCGCCCGGAACGGCGTACCGCCGAAGGCTCGATCGGGACGCAGAGCGGACGGATCCGGTCACACCGAAGAGATCGGACGAATTCGAACCGTTACGAACTGTTCCAAACAATCCGCCGCCGTCCTATCGTGCCCAGGTCAGTCTCTACAACGATTGAAGGGAGTGCGATGCCCGATCACCTGCCGCGCCGCCAGGTCCTCCGGACCGCCGGCGCACTGGGCCTCGGTGCCGCCGCCGCGGGCGCTCTCAGTACGACCGCGGACGCCGCCACCCGAGCCAGCACCCAAGCCAGTTCAGCCACTGGTACGCCGGATAAGTTGAAACCC
>DASSDE010000011.1:0-6304 GCA_035697365.1 Kribbella sp.
CGGGGTGACGGCTGAATCCTACCGACCGACGCCCGGAACTCCCGCATCCTGTGACTATTCACTCAGTACATACACGCGGTGTATAGTCACGGTCATGGCCACTGCGGAGCTCGTTCTCGGACTGCTGTCCGCGGGACCGGCACACGGGTACGACGTGAAACGCGGCCACGACGCCTGGTTCCCGGACAGCCGGCCGCTGGCGTTCGGGCAGGTCTACACGACCCTCGGGCGGCTGGAGCGGGACGGGCTGGTCGAAGTGGTCGACAAGACCTCCGGCGGCGGCCCGGACCGGACCGTCTACGCGCTCACCGCGAAGGGCCGGGACCACCTCACGGACTGGCTCAACGACCCCGTCCCACCGGCCTGGGGCAGTGCGGACGAGGTGCTGCGCAAGCTGGTGGCCGCGATCCGTACCGGGGGTGACGCCGCGGGCTTCCTCGCCCGTCAGCGCGCCAGCCACCTGCGCCGGATCCGGGAGCTGCGCGAGGCTCCCGCCGACGAGGATCCGACCTCACCACTGGTCCGCGAGTACGTCGTGGCCCACCTGGACGCCGACCTGCGCTGGCTGGACAGCGCACTGGACCACATCTCCGAGCAGAGGGGGACTCGCTGATGAACGCCGCGCTGGAAGTCACCGACCTCGAGTACTCGTACCGCCGGAACGCTGCCCTGCGCGGCGTCAGCATGCAGCTCCAACCAGGTGAGGTCGTGGCCGTCACAGGTGCCAGCGGCTGCGGCAAGTCCACCCTGCTGCACTGCGCGGCCGGCATCCTCGCCCCGGACGTCGGAGCGGTCCAGGTGGACGGTCAGGACCTGGCGGAGCTGCCCGATGAGCGGCGTGCGGCCCTCCGGCGTACGAAGATCGGCATCGTGCTGCAGTTCGGGCAACTCGTCCCGGACCTGCCGCTGATCGACAACGTCGCACTGCCGCTGCTACTGGGCGGCCACGAACGGGGCGAGGCGCACGTGTCCGCAATGGACTGGTTGGAACAGGTGGGGATCGCGGAGGACGCAGAGGCAGTGCCGGCTGAGCTGTCCGGTGGACAGACGCAGCGTGCCGCGGTAGCACGCGCCCTGATCACCGGCCCGTCCGTCGTGCTCGCGGACGAGCCGACAGGGAGTCTGGACAGTAGGGCAGGCCAGGAGCTCCTCGACGTACTGCTGAAGGCCGCCCGCTACCGGGGGTCGGCGCTGCTGATGGTGACGCACGACAACCTCGTCGCGGCGTCGGCGGACCGCGAGATCCGGCTACGCGACGGTGTCATCCAGCACGAGGTGGTGCTCTGATGACACTCGAGACGCTGGTCAAGCTGGCCCGGTCACGTACTCCCGCGGACCGCAGCCGGGTACAGCTCGCAACTGCATCCCTCGCGCTCAGCGGAGCCGTCCTGATCGCGGCACTGCGCATCGTCCGCATGGGAAAGGGTGACCTGGACCAGAGCGTCTACAGCGACTACATCGCCCAGAGCGGTCTCCGGTCCGGGCTGATCGCGATCCTCGTCATCCTCGCTGTGCTCATCGGCGGCCTGGCGGTGCAAGCGCTGCGGCTGGGTACGGCGGCTCGCGAGCGGCGCTTGACCGCACTACGGCTCGCGGGCGCCTCCAGGCGGCAGTTGCGGCAGCTGACCGTGGCTGACTCCGCCATGGCCGGTCTGGCCGGCGGCCTGCTCGCAGGGCCTGTGTACTTGGTGCTCAGCCTGCTTTTCGGCGCGATGCCCCGGATCGCTCGGGTCCTGCCCGGTGCCGAGTTGCTGGACGCAGCCCTGTGGGTGCCGGTCGTGGTGATGACCACCGCGGCCGGTGCAGTCATCGGCAGCCTGCTCCACCGCGACGGGTCCGTGGCCCGCGAGACCCCGCCCGCGGTGCAGCGCCATACTGGCCTGATCGCGGGACCCGTGATGATCGCCCTCGGTCTGTACTTCGCGCAGTACCTGGGCTACATCGCGACAACTGTCCTGCTCGCGGGCGTTGCGCTGCTGTTCCTGGCGACGTCGACGATCTGGATCCGCTGGCTCGGGCGGCGGATGCGACGGTCCGGCGACCCGGCGAACCTGCTGGCCGGGGTCCGATTGACCATCGACGCCCGGCCGTCGTCCCGGATCAGCGTGCTGCTGGGCTGTTGTGGTTTCCTCGTCGGCAACATGGCAAGCGGCATCGAAAGCGTGCTGGTCGACGAGAACCACCTGGCCTCGTCCGGGGTGTTCTACAACACCGGCTACGGCCTGGTGATCGTCGGACTGGCCATCGTCGTCCTGACCGCGATGGCGGCGCTGGTCGTCGGTGTCGCGGACCAACTGGTTGACCAACGTCGCCAGTTCGCGAGCCTGACCGCTCTCGGCGTCGACCAGCCGTTCCTGCACAAGGTCATCCGCCGGCAACTGACCGTCGTCGCGGCGCCTACGCTCGCTCTCGGTCTGCTGCTCGGCACCGTGATCGGCGTCGATCGGATCGCGGGCGGCAACGTCGGATCCTTCGACCCGATGACGCTCGGTCTCGCGGCGGCCCTGACGGCGGCCGGCTGGGCCTTCGGTCACCTCGGCGGCGCGGCCGCCGGTTTCCTGCTTCGCAACCAACTGCGGGACGCACTCGATCCCGAGAATCTGAGGGCGGCGTAATGACCACCACTTCACTGCCGTCGGCCGTCCGGCCGGCCCTGCTGCTCGGGGTCCCGAACCGGGTCACGCTGATCCGGACGGTGATCGCGATGGCAGTCGCCACGTACGCCTTCCGCACCGGGGAGCTGCCGTGGCTCGTGGTCGGCTACTTCTCGTACTGGTTCGGCGACAGTCTGGACGGCTGGGTCGCCCGCCGGCGCAACGAGGAGTCGCTGTCCGGCGCGGTCTTCGACATCGTCTGCGACCGTGCCTGCTCGTTCCTGCTCGCGGCCTCGTTCATGGCGACGTACCCGGACACCATCGGGCCGCTGGCGATCTACCTGATCCAGTTCGGCGTGCTGGACACGATGCTGACGTTCGCGTTCCTGCTCTGGCCGTGGATCCTCAGCCCGAACTACTTCTACAAGGTCGACCGGCCGATCTACCTGTGGAACTGGTCCAAACCCGCCAAGGCGCTGAACACCGGCGCGGTGGTGGTCTCGCTGATCGTCGCGGGCGAGACGGGCGCCCAGTGGCTGCCGTACACCGTCGCGATCGCCGCGCTGGTGGTCAAGGTGGTCTCGTCGTACCGGCTGATCACGATCCTCTGCGGGCGCCGGGCCGCCGCTCCGGAGCCGGAAGGAGATCCGGTGTGACCCTGGTCCCTCCCTCAACCCGGCCCGAGATCCGTGGCGATGGCCGTGATCGCGCTTAGCCTCGGAGACATGTGGGTCTGGCAACTGGTACTTGCGGTGGGCTTCGGCATCGGGTCCGCCGTCGTACCGTTCATGAACGCGGAGGCGTACGTCCTCGCGCTCGGCGCCACGAACACGCTGAACCCCGTCACGGCCGCGATCGGTGTCACGATCGGCCAGACCATCGGCAAGGTCGCGATGTTCCTCGCGGTCCGGTACCGGCCCGGCTACGCCGCCCACAAGCACAAGGAGCCGAAGGCACTCAACCTGGACACCCGGTGGGGGCGGCTCCGGCAGCGCAACCGTGACCTCAGCAAGAGACTGCTGGACGCGATGAGCGACAGCCGCTGGGGGTTCCCGGTCACGCTGCTGAGCGCGTTCGTCGGCGTGCCACCGCTGTACGGCGTGGCGCTGATCGGTGGCGCCTCGCGGATGCGGACGGTGGTCTTCACCGTGTCCGTACTCGTCGGCCGCGGCGCCCGCTTCGTTCTGCTGGCGCTCGGCGTCAGTATGTTCTAGTCCGCGGTCCGTTCCGGCGCGCTAGCTCTGAAACTTCTGGCCGGTCAGTTGCTCGTAGGCGCCGATGTAGGCCGAGCGGGTCTTCTCGACGACCTCGTCGGTCAGCGGCGGGGGCGCTTCGCCGGACGTACGGTCCCAGCCGGACTCGAACTGCAGCCAGTCCCGGATGATCTGCTTGTCGTACGACGGCTGCGGCTTGCCCGGCGCCCACTGGTCGGCCGGCCAGAACCGGCTCGAGTCCGGCGTCAGCACCTCGTCGGCGAGCACGATCGTCCCGTCCGCCCGCGCCCCGAACTCGAACTTCGTGTCGGCCAGGATGATCCCGCGCTCCTCGGCCATCGCCCGCGCCCGCGTGTACACCGCGAGCGTCGTCCGCCGGAGCGCATCCGCGACGTCGGCGCCGACGGCGGCCACCACGGCGTCGAACGACACGTTCTCGTCGTGGTTGCCCAGCTCCGCCTTCGTCGCCGGCGTGAAGATCGGCGTCTCCAGGCGGGACCCCTCGACCAGACCGCTCGGCAGCGGGATGCCGCAGACCGCACCGGTCGCGTTGTAGTCGAGCAGCCCGGTGCCGCTCAGGTACCCGCGGGCGACGCACTCCACGGGGAACATGTCGAGCCGCTCGCACACCACCGCACGCCCGGCGACCTCGGCCGGTACGTCCGTGGAGACGATGTGGTTCGGCACGTCGAGCTGCTCGAACCACCACAGGCTCATCGCGGTGAGCACCTTCCCCTTGTCGGGGATCGGGGTCTCCAGGATCCAGTCGAACGCGCTCTGCCGGTCGCTCGCGACCATCAGCAGCTCGCCGGACTCCAGCTCGTAGAGATCCCGGACTTTGCCGGAGTGGATGTGCTTCGCACCAGCAATCTCGGGCGCCTGCGGAGTAGTGGTCACGGGCCGATTGTTCCATCCGGCGCCCGGGCGCGGACGCCCAGCACTCATCAATGTCCGTTCCGGCTGCCTTCGCCGCCTCGCTGAACGCCGGGTCGGCGCATTGATGAGTGCTGCAGATCCGGATTCACTTGCGTCTGAGCGCCAGCAGCTTGCCACCGAGCGCGGCTACTGCGTCGCGGGTGGTGGACAGGAGTGGGTTCTCGGTCTGGGCCAGCCGGCCGAGGGCGCGCGAACGCTTCACCAACTTCGTCGTTGCCGGGCGGCGTTCGGCGTCGTACGCCGTCAGCGCCGCCGGCAGGTCCTTGTCTCCCAGGTGTCTGCCAAGTGCACCGGCGTCCTCGATGGCGGAACAGGCGCCCCGGCCGAGGTTCGGCGTCATCGCGTGCGCCGCGTCGCCGAGCAGCGCGATCCGCCCCTGGGCGAACGGCATCAGCGGCAGCGTCAGGTCGTACACGTCGTTGTGCAAGATCTGCTCACTGCCCGCGATCAGCTGCGGGATCGGGTCGTGCCAGCTCTCGTACACGGTCGGCTCGCTCGTCGTCCCCGGCGCCTGGTTCGCGGTCGCGTACCAGTAGAACCGCCCGTCGATCAGCCGTGCGGCGCCGAACAGTTGCCCACGGCCCCAGGTTTCACCGCCGCCGTCGTCGATGTCCACGTCCGCGATCCCGCGGTAGGCCGTGAAGCCGGAGTACCGCGGGCCCTTGTATCGCGGGTACAACGCGCCCCGCACCGCGCTGCGGATCCCGTCCGCGGCGACCAGCAGCTCCGCTCGGAGTTCGTCGTTGACAGTGACGCCGTCCGCGTCCTGTGTCACGGTCCGTACGTCGTAACCGGTCCGGACTGTGATCGCCGGACCGAACTCGGCCGTCAGCAGATCGTGCAACTGAGCACGATGGATCATCACCGGCAGCTCCATCCCGAGCTCGGGCGCACCGACCATCCAACGGCCGTCGGGTCTGCGGATCCCGGCCGGTTTGGACTGCACCGACGACTTCTCGACGCCCTTGACCCCGAGCTCCTCGAGCACGGCGACCGCGGACGGCCAGACGGAGATCCCGGCCCCCACCTCGCCCAGCTCCCGAGCCCGCTCCAGCACCGTGACCTGCCATCCACGCCGTTGCAGCGCGACAGCAGCGGCAACCCCTCCGATACCCGCTCCCACCACAATCGCCGTACTCATATTCCGACTCTACATCTGTAGAGTACGGTTGGACAGTGCGAAACTGTCCGGCGTGACGAAGCAGGCGCCGCGCGGCGCGGAGCGGCAGGACGCCATCGCGGACGCGGCGATCCACCTCGTGGCGACCCGAGGACTGCGCGGCCTGACGCACCGCGCCGTGGACACCGAGGCCGGTCTGCCGCCGGGTTCGACCTCGTACTACCTGCGCACCCGGAACGCACTGCTCACAGCGTGTGTCGCCCGGATGCTCGCGCGAGACGTTGCCGGCATGCCTCCATCCGGAACGGATCCGCTCGAACTGATGGTCGCGATGACGACCGGGCTCGCCGAGAACCGGCCGGATGATCTCGTCGCTCGGTACGAGTTGTCACTGGAGGCGAGCCGCCGACCCGAACTCCGGACCGCGATCGACGAAGGCG
>DASSDE010000012.1:0-2789 GCA_035697365.1 Kribbella sp.
CTCTCGGTGATGTTCGTCACCGCGATGCTCGGCGTCGGCGTCAGCCTCACCGTCCCGCTGGTCACCAAGGCCATCATCGACGGCCCGGTCACCCGGCGAGAGCTGAGCATGCTGGTCCCGCTGGCGCTGCTGGCGCTCGGACTGAGCATCTCCGAAGTCCTCCTGGTCTGGATGCGCCGCTGGGCGCAGTCCCGCACCGTCAGCGACCTCGAGGCCACGCTCCGGCAGGACCTGTACGTCCGGCTGCAGTCGCTCCCGATGGAGTTCCACACCCGCTGGCAGAGCGGCCAGCTGCTCTCCCGCGTCACCACCGACCTGTCCACGATCCGCCGGTTCATGGGCTTCGGCCTGCTGTTCCTGGTGATGAACATCCTGCAACTGGCCGTGGTGACGATCCTGCTGCTCAACCTGTACTGGCCGCTCGGTCTGGTCGTCCTGGTGGCGGCCGTGCCGATCGTGATGGTGTCGCTGAAGTTCGAGAAGAAGTACCTGCGGATCTCCCGCAAGGTGCAGGACCAGCAGGGCGACCTGGCCACCAGCATCGAGGAGTCCGCACTCGGCTTCCGGGTCATCAAGGCCTTCGGCCGCCGGCCGTACGTCCAGCAGCAGTTCGACGAGGAGGCGACCACGCTGTACGACACCGAGGTCGCCAAGGTCCGGCTGGCGTCCCGGTTCTGGAGCTTCCTCGGCGTCATCCCGAACCTGACGCTGGTGATCGTGCTGCTGCTCGGCGCGCTCGCCGTCGGCCGGGAGGCGATCACGCTCGGCACCCTGGTCGCGTTCATCACGCTGATGCTGTCCCTGGTCTGGCCGGTCACCTCGCTCGGCGCGATCCTCGCGATGGCGCAGGAGTCGATGACCGCGGCGGACCGGATCAGCGAGATCCTGGACACCTACTCGGTGATCCAGTCCGGTCCGGAGGAGCTCCCCAACGCGCGCGGGCACCTGCGATTCGAGCACGTCGGGTTCAGATTCTCCGACGACTCGACCGAGGTCCTGCACGACATCAACCTGGACCTGGCCCCGGGGACGACGCTCGCACTCGTCGGCGCCACCGGGTCCGGCAAGACCACCCTGACCGCACTCGTCCCCCGGCTGTACGACGTGACAGCGGGGCGGATCACCATCGACGGCCACGACATCCGGGACCTGTCCCTGGTGTCACTGCGCACGGCGGTGGCGTCCGCGTTCGACGACCCGACGCTGTTCTCCATGAGCGTTCGGGAAAACCTGACACTCGGCAGGCCCGACGCCTCTGAAGCAGAGGTACAGCAGGCGCTGGACGTCGCACAGGCGCAGTTCGCCAACGACCTCCCGTGGGGGCTGGAGACCCGCGTCGGTGAGCAGGGCATGTCGCTGTCGGGCGGTCAGCGGCAGCGGCTGGCGCTGGCGCGCGCAGTGCTCGCCAAGCCGGCCATCCTGGTGCTGGACGACACCCTGTCCGCGCTCGACGTACACACCGAGGCTCTGGTCGAGGAGGCACTGCGCAACGTGCTCTCCGAGACCACCGGCATCGTGGTCGCGCACCGCGCGTCGACCGTGATGCTGGCCGACCAGGTCGCTCTGCTGCAGAACGGCACGGTCACCCACGTAGGAACCCACCATGAACTGCTGACGACGGTCCCGGCGTACCGGCACCTGCTCGCAGCCGAGGAAGAGGAGGTGCCGGCATGACGACGACCCAGCAGACACCTCCGGAGGCCTCGGAACCGGAGAAGTCTCAGGACGAGCAGCAGCCCGAGGAGCAGAGCTGGCGGGGGCTGTTCGAGGAAGACCCGGACCGGGAGATCTCCCGTGCGACCAGCATCCGGCTGAAGGAGGACTCCCGGAAGCTGCTCGGTGAGCTGCTCCGGCCGTACCAGAAGCTGATCTGGCTGCTCGTGGTGATCGTGATCGTCGAGAACGGCGCCCGGCTCGCAGTGCCGTACCTGGTGCACCTGGGAATCGACGACGGCATCCCGCCGATCCTGGCGGGTGAGGGCTCCAGGCAGCTGATCGGCATCGTGATCGCGGTGCTCTTCTCGGCGCTCCTGCAGGCGTGGGCGCGGCAGCTGTTCCTGATGCGGTCCGGCCGGCTCGGCCAGACCATCCTGCTCGGGCTGCGGAAGCGGGTGTTCGACCACTTCCAGCGGTTGAGCCCTGCGTTCCACGACAAGTTCACGTCCGGCAGGGTGATCTCCCGGATGACGTCGGACGTACAGGTCATCGACGAGATGCTGGCGAACGGTTTCGACGGTCTGGTCACCGCAGTACTGACCCTGGTCGGTACGTCGGTCATCCTGCTCACGCTGGACCTCAAGCTCGGTCTGCTCGCACTGCTGTCGTTCCCGGCTCTGGTCGCCCTCACGGCCTGGTTCCGGAAGCGGTCCGGGGCCGTGTACCGGCAGACGCGTGAAGCCGTCGTGCTGGTCATCGTGCACTTCGTCGAGTCGATGACCGGGATCCGCGCGGGGCAGGCGTTCCGTCGCGAGCCGCGCAACGAGGAGATCTTCCACGGCGTCAACGACCGCTACCGCCGGGCGAACCTCGAGGCGTTCCGGCTGAACGCGATCTTCATGCCGTCGATCAAGGGCGTCGGCAACATCACCATCGTCGCGATCCTGGCGTACGGCGGTTACCAGGCGTACCACGGGCACGTGACGGTCGGCGTGCTGACCGCGTTCCTGCTGTACCTGCGGCAGTTCTTCGAGCCGCTGCAGGACATCTCGCAGTTCTACAACACGTTCCTGTCCGCGTCGGCGGCGCTGGAGAAGCTGTCCGGCGTCCTGAACGAGACCCCGGACGTACCG
>DASSDE010000013.1:0-2828 GCA_035697365.1 Kribbella sp.
CTCTCGGTGATGGCCGACGCGACGATCGCGCCGAGCAGGCCGATCATGCTCAGGACGCCGATGGTCGCGGGTTGCAGGTGGACGCCGCGGACCAGGTAGACGACCATGATCGCGCCGGCCGCCGCCTGGAAGAGCATCGTCGCCATCGTGTTCAGGGCGAGCGGCCGCAGCAGCGGATGCCTGAACACGAAGCGCATCCCGTCGCCGATCTCGCCGCGCAGGTCGGGGCGCTCGGGCCGTACCGGGTCGGCCTCCGGCGTACGGATGCTGCGCAACCAGATCGCTGACCACACGAAGCTCAGCGCGTCCAAACCGATGGTCAGCGCGGCGCCGAGCCATTGCACGAGCAGTCCGCCCGCGCCGGCGCCGATGACCGCAGCGATCGAGTGGTTCGCCGCCAGCTTCGCGTTGCCGGGAAGTAGGTGGTCGCGTTCGAGGAGTCGTGGCAGGTACGAGTTGTGTGCGACGTCGAACAGCACGGTGAGGATCCCGGCCGGGACCAGTACGGCGTAGACCTGAGTGAGTGTCAGTACGTCGAACCACCAGGCGATCGGGATCGACGCGAACAGCAGTGCCCGGAGCAGGTCGGCGTACACCAGGACCGGCCGGGAACGTACGCGGTCGGCCCACGCACCCGCGAACAGCCCGAGCACGAGCCACGCCGCGGTCTCACAGGTGCGCAGCAACGAGACCTGGAACGTCGAGGCGTTCAGGACGAGTACGGCAAGCAGGGGGATCGCGCCCATGCTGAGGCGCGATCCCAACTGACTGAGCAGGTCGGCGGCCCACAGCCGACGGAAATCAGGATGGCGGAGGATGCCCATCCCGCGACCGTAGGACCAAACCTGAGTCGTGTCGACTCAACTGTCAAGAAAGTTGAGTCGACTACGCTCAATCCAAGCGTGAACTCTGCAAAGCGAAGCGCCCCGGTGGGGATCCACCGGGGCGCTCGAAGCTTTGGTGGAGTCAGCCGGTGAAGGGTTCTGCGCCGACGATCTCGACGGTGACGTCCTTGCCGTTCGGCGCCTCGTAGGTCGCCTTGTCGCCCTTCTTCTTGCCGAGGATCGCGGCGCCGAGGGGGGACTGCGGAGAGTAGACGTCGATGTCGACCGACGCGTCCAGGGCGAGCAGCTCACGCGAGCCGAGCAGGAACGTCTCGACGTCGTCGTCGCCGGCGAACTTGATCGACACCTTCATGCCGGGCTCGATCTTGCCGCCGGCCTTCGGGGTCTCGCCGACCCGGGCGCGGCGGAGCATGTCCTCCAGCTGCCGGATCCGGGCCTCGATCTTGCCCTGCTCGTCCTTGGCGGCGTGGTAGCCGCCGTTCTCCTTGAGGTCGCCCTCGTCCCTGGCCTCGCTGATCCGCTGCGTGATCTCCGCACGGGCAGGGCCCTTGAGGTGCTCGAGCTCGGACTTCAGCTGGTCGTAACCGTCCTGCGTCAGCCAGACAACGCTGTCCTCATCGATCTTCTGCGTCACGGGCTGCTCCTTGTGTCGGTGGATGGGCAGGAAAATACTGCTGGCCGCCGTCGTCGACGGCGACCAATCAAACGAGCGTAGCAAGAGACTGCAGATCACGCAGGGGTTCTGGCGGGCTGCAAACGCTTGGAAACCGTTTGCTGACGAGGTTTTCCGGACCGTTGACGAGGATTCCGGCAATCGGTTGCCGCGGCAGCTTTCGGGCCGCCCTGCGGTCGGTCAGTGGGGTCGGTCAGTGGGGGCGGTGCTGGTCGGCGGTGGTGCAGCCGACCAGGACGACGGTGGTCGCGGAGCGTTGCGTTGTCAGGGTCACCGGCAGCGTCTGATGGCGGGCCGAGCCGGCCGGCACGGTCACGGTCAGTTCACCGACGATCGAGAAGTCTGCGGCCTTCGCCTGCAGCCGGCAGGTGGCCTCGACCGACTTGGTCCGATCCACCTTCATCGTCGCCTTCGCGCTGGTCGGCGAGACGATCTCGAACCCCTGCAGTTGCGAGCGGACCGGCGGGTTCGACTGCACCCAGGCGGCCCAGATCAGCCACGCCAGCCCGGCCAGGACGACGACGGCCAGGACACCGATCAGCAGGGGACGGCGGGACCGTCCGGCGCGGCCGTACCGGGCGTTCAGGTCGGACGTCGGGGTGGCAGCTGGTGAGTCGGTCACAGGTCGTCCAGGGGGTCGGTCGTGGGTTTTGCGTCGGCTTGGAGGACCATTGTGTCTTGTGAGTGGAGATCTTCGGTTGTTGCATGTGCACGCCCACCCGGACGACGAGTCGAGCAAGGGCGCCGCGTCGACCGCCCGGTACGTCGCCGAAGGCGTCGAAGTGATGGTCGCCACCTGTACCGGCGGCGAACGCGGATCGATCCTGAATCCGAAGATGGACCGCCCGGAGGTGCTCGCGAACATCAGCGAGATCCGCCGCAAGGAGATGGACGCGGCCCGCGAGATCCTCGGCATCCGGCAGGAATGGCTCGGCTGGGTGGACTCCGGTTTCCCGGAGGGCGATCCGCTGCCGCCGCGGCCCGAGGGCTGTTTCGCGGCGCACAAGGTCGAGGACGCCGCGGCGCCGCTGGTGCAGCTGATCCGTACGTTCCGTCCGCAGGTCGTCACGACGTACGACGAGAACGGCGGCTACCCGCACCCGGACCACGTGATGTGCCACCAGATCACGGTGGCGGCGTTCGAGGCCGCCGGCGACAAGGATGCGTACCCGGAGCTCGGCGAGCCGTGGCAGCCGCTCAAGCTGTACTACCACCACACGTTCCACTACGAGCGGATGAAGGCGCTGCACGACGCGATGATCGCGCGCGGGCTGGAGTCGCCGTACGCCGAGCGTCTGAAGGACTGGAAA
>DASSDE010000014.1:0-2061 GCA_035697365.1 Kribbella sp.
GCAGCACGCCAACGTCGGCGGTAACGCGGTGACCGATTACAGCCCGCACCACGAGCCGTTCATGTACTACAAGTCGACGGCGAACCCGAAGCACCTGCCGCCTTCGTCGGTACAGGCGATCGGCCACACCGACCAGGCCAACCACCAGTACGACACCTCGGACTTCGACGCGGCACTGGCGGCGCACAACCTGCCGGCGGTCAGCTTCCTGAAGGCCGGCTCGTACCAGGACGGCCACGCCGGCTACTCCGACCCGCTGGACGAGCAGGCGTTCGTCGTCAGCGAGATCAACAAGCTGCAGAAGTCGCCGGAGTGGAAGTCCACGGCGGTCGTCCTGGCCTACGACGACTCCGACGGCTGGTACGACCACGTGAAGGCGCCGGTGGTCAACGGCTCGCACGACGCGGCCCTGGACCAGGCGGCGCTGTGCGGCACCAAGCCGGCCGCCGGCGGCTACGCCGACCGGTGCGGCTACGGTCCGCGGCTGCCGCTGCTGGTGGTGTCGCCGTACGCGAAGACGAACCACGTCGACCACGCGTTGACCGATCAGACCTCGGTACTGAAGTTCATCGAGGACAACTGGCGGACCGGGCGGATCGGCGACCACTCGTTCGACGAGCGGGCCGGCAGCCTGAACAGCATGTTCAGCTGGCGGTCGCACCCGAACACCAAGCCGCTGATCCTGGACCCGAAGACCGGGGCCGTGGTCGGCAAGCACTGATCTGGTTCAAGCACTGAGCTAGCTGATGCCCTGATCGGCGAGGAAGTCGTCGATCAGGGCGTTCACCTCTTTCGGGGACTCGAGCGCGGCCAGGTGCGCCGACTGCTCCAGTACGACGAAGCGCGCGCCCGGGATCGCGTCGGCCATCTCCTCGGTCTCCGCGACCGGGAACGTCTTGTCCTCACCGCCGGCGACGACGAGCACCGGCGTACTGATCTTGCTGAACAAGGCTCTTTGGTCGGGGCGGCGTGGGACCACGCTGGTGACCGCGTGCATCCCCGATCGAACGTCCACCTCGGCGGCAAGATCGTTGACTGTGGCAACCACCTCGGGCTTGTCCCGTTTCGCCGTGGGACCGAGGAACGCGTCCCGGACCGGCCCTTTGAGCGGTCCGCGGATCCCACCCAGCAGCCGGGCTGCCTGGACGAGGATTCCGTACTCCACCTGCTGCCTCAGGCCAGCCGGTGAAGCCGTCGCGTTCATCAGTACGGCGATGCCGGTGCGCTCCGGGTGCAAGGCGGCGAACGTACCGCCGATCATCCCGCCCCAGCTGTTGCCGATCACGTGCACCTTGTCCAGTTGCAGGTCGTCGAGGAGTTGTTCCACGACCTGGGCGCACTGCTCGAACGTGAACGGTCTGTCGAGGGGCGAGCTGCCGCCGTGTCCGGGCGGATCGACCAGGATCACCTGGAAGCGGTCCGCGAAGTGCGCGGCCTGCGCCGACCAGAGGGTGCCGTCCATCAGCAGGCTCGGCCAGAACAGCATCGCGGGCCCCGATCCGTCGACGCGCAGGCGGATCCTGCCGAGCACGGTGTCGACGTACCGATCCTGCATGCTCGAAACGGTACCGGTCAGGGCGCCGGGATCGCGGCCGCCAGGCGCGTCGTCAGCTCTCGGATCGCGTCGATCAGCTCGGGCGGCTCCTGGACCTCGAACGGCAGGCCCAGTACGCCCAGGTACAGGGCGAGTTGGGCGAGCTCGTTCGCGCCGGTCTCCGCGAGTGTCGTGGTGTCGTCGATCGCGGTCACGGACGCGACATTCGGCCCGTACCGGTCGGCGACCTGCTCGGCGGGGGCGTGAACGAGGATGCGGGTCTGGTACCGGTAGCCGCCGTACGCAACGCCCCGGTTCGTGGTCGCGAGGTCCGGTACTTCGCGCGGGGTGAACCGCGGGCCGGTCGGGATCCGGGGCTGGAGGCGGTCGACGCGGAACGTACGCCAGTCGTCGCGGTCCAGGTCCCACGCGACCAGGTACCACCGCCGGCCGGTGTGGACGAGGCGATGCGGCTCGGTTGTCCGCGTGGTCGACGTACCGTCGTGATTGCGGTAGTCGAAGCGCAG
>DASSDE010000015.1:0-3491 GCA_035697365.1 Kribbella sp.
CCGAAGGCATCACCCGTGACGGTCCACCCGTCGTACGTCGTCTTGTCCCAGTTCTCGAACAGGATGTCGGCGCGGTCCGTGAACACGATCTCGTCGCAGCTCAGGTGGCCCCAGGCAGCTGTCGTGTTGTCAACAATCTGAATGTGCGCAGTCCGGCCGGCGAACGCGCCGACGTCCAGCAGTTGCGCGACCAGCGGCTCGCTCTCGTCACCGGTCGCGGTCGCCACGACCTGACCGTCGACGACCACGTTCACGCACGTCTCGCCCGGATGCCGTCCACCGCTCAGGCCGACCGCCACGTACCGGCGTTCGATCGTGAACTCGCGGCTCGTCAGCGTGCCGGTGGCGGCGTCGTTCGTGCCGCCGCGGAAGTCGTACGACGTGACGAAGCGCGTGCCCGAGATGTTCAGGTCACCGAACCGCTTCATCAGGTTCGGTACGTCGAGCGGCCGCACCGGGCCGGCGCCGAACGCGTCGCCCGTCACCGTCCAGCCGTCGTACGTGTCGTTCTCCCAGTCCTCGAAGACGATGTCACTCTGCTCTGCATCGAGGTCGTCGACAGCACCGAACTGCACACCGCCCTTGAAGCCGCGGGCCTGCAGTTTCGTGGGTTGCCGGTTGCGGCTCCCGATGCAGACCGGGTTCTCGGAGTACCCGAGCAGGGTCGTCCGGACGGCCGACGACGAGGTGTTCCGCAGCGTGTACGACATGATCGTCGTCGGCAGAGTCGAGTCCAGCGTGGCCAGCGGAACGAACGGCGAGAATGCCTCCAACTGCACGCTGACCGGGCTCCCGGCGTCCGCGTACGAGACCCGCCCGATCGGGTACGAACCTGTGAACCGGACGTCCTTGAAGCCGTCCGCGTCGACGGTCCGGGTCGTCGTCCGGCCGCGGGCCGTGGTCCGCAGCGCGAACCCCTGGGCGAACTGCGCCGCGCCGGGTTCGTCCGCGGCCAACGGGAACGCGTAGTGATGACCGGAGAAGTCGGCGCCGCCGAGCGGGAACGACGTCGGATTGAAGACGTCCCACGCCCACAGCCGCCCGTCGCCGGCCAGGTACACCTGTCCGGTCGTCCCGCCGCCCACCGGCATCCCGATCCGCTGCAGCGCGGCACCGGTGTACGACGTCGGCGTACCGCGACCGAACAGCACTGCGCGATCAGGCTTCGGCGGAGCTGCGAGCGCCCGCGCGGGCAGCCCGAGCGCGCCGACCGCGCCGGCACCGAGAGCGATGAACGTACGGCGGCTCAGCTGGGCCCGGGGACAGTCACCGGCGCAGGACCTGGTGGCACAACCGGCGGGAAGATCATGGACGGTCATTCGGTTCTCCTGACGGGCGGATGCGGGAGAAATCGATTTCCCGCTACCGTAGCCAGCGGCTCCGTGAAGGTCAACGGATCGCTCACCGGAAAACTGTTCGACCCATATCGAACAACGAAGTAGGGTGAGTGCCATGCCCGAACCCCGCCGGGCGATCGTCGCGCTCGCGCTGATCGCCTCGTTCATGGTCTTCGTCGACAGCACGATCGTGAACGTCACCGTCGCCCAACTGGCCACCCATCTGAACGCGTCCCGCGCCGACCTCGAGTGGTCGCTGAACGCGTACACCCTGTCCTTCGCCGCGCTGATGCTCGGCGCCGGCGCGATCGCCGACACGCTCGGCGCGAAGCGCGCGTTCCTCACCGGTCTGGTGGTCTTCACGCTGTCGTCCGCCGTCTGCGCCGTGGCCGGCTCGATGCTGATGCTGAACCTCGCCCGCCTCGTCCAAGGCGCCGGGTCGGCGCTCCTGCTGCCGAGCGCCCTCGTCCTCGCGACAGCCTCCGCGACCGACGAGCACACGCGGCACCGGCTGGTCAGTTGGTGGGCCGCGGCCGGTGGTGCCGGGATGGCCGCCGGGCCGCTGCTCGGCGGCGGCCTGGTGGCGCTCGCGAACTGGCGGGCCGTGTTCGCGGTCAACGTGGTGATCGGGATCCCGGCGGCGATCTGGGCCTGGCGAGCGATGCCGGCGGTCGCCCGCGGATCGCGACGGCTCGACCTCGCCGGGATGGGGACCGCCACGGCGTTCATCGGCGGACTGGTGTACGCGCTGATCGAGGCGCCGGCTCGCGGCTGGCTCGATCCCGCCATCCTGGCGGCAGCCGTGGTGGCCGTCGCCGGGCTGATCGGATTCGTCGCAGTGGAGCGATCCGTCCGCTCGCCACTCCTCCCACCGCGGCTGTACGCCGATCGTGGGTTCGCGGCCGCCGCGCTCCAGGGGTCGCTGCTCAATTTCGCCTTCTACGGCGTGCTCTTCACGATGAGCCTGTTGCTCCAGCAAGGCCGCCACCTGAGCGCGCTGGTCACCGGGTTGTTGTTCTTGCCGCTGACCGGCCTGATCTCGATCGCGAATGTCGCCTCGGCACCGCTCGCCCGCCGGCTCGGGCGTCCGGGGTTGCTCGCGATCGGGCAGGCGGTGGTCACCGTGTCGATGCTCGCCCTGGCCTGGGCGAGCACGTCGTCCGCGGTCTGGCCGATGGTGCTCGCCCTGGTGCCGATCGGGTTCAGCTCCGGACTGCTGGTCCCGACGATGACCGCCCAGTCGATCGCCGCGGTCGAGCCGGGGCTGCACGGCGCCGCGTCGGCCGCGTTCAACACGTCCCGGCAGATCGGCGGGGCGATCGGCGTCGCGACGTTCGGCCCGCTGCTCGGCACGGCCCATGACCTCGCGAGCGGCTTCGTCACCTGTGCGATCGTCGCCGCGGGCGCGAGCCTCGTCGGGCTCGGCGTGACCGCGCTCGGCCGTCGGCCGCGGGTCCTGGTGCCCTCCGCGGCATGCGATTCTTGATCCGGATGCAACCGATCAGGGGGTTCGGAGCGTTCTTCTCAGGGAGAGAGCGGGTGGGGGCGGGTGGCAGCGCAGCGCGACCGACGGGTCGGGAGAACCGTCGCGCTGACGCTTGCCTGCCTGCTGGTCTGCTGCGTCGCGTTCGCCGGCGCGGTGTTCGTCCTGATCCCGGGCGCCCGGGACGGCGGAGCGACCGCCGTAGCCGGTGAATCGCCGGCCCCGAGCAGCCCGCAGCCGAAGCCCAGCACTACGTCCAGCCCGACTCCCAGTCTGCCCGGGTCGCCCGAGGAGCCCCTCCCCGGCGTCGACACACCGGCCACTCCCCCGCCGTCGACCCCGGTCGCGAACACCGGGACGTACGAGTGCACGGGCTACAGCGGGATCGCGCTGCCGCTGCCCCAGGTCATGACCGACACGTTCTCCTGGGGCACGGATCCCCCATACAAGGTCGGCAACGGCCAGGGCAACATCAACTGGCGCTCGAACCCGTACAAGAAGCCCAGCTGGTACATGTGGCTGCACTCGCTGCGCTGGCTGGGCAGAGGGATCGAGGCCGGCGGCCGGGGCGATCGTAAGGCGCTCACGCACGTGATGGCGATCATCCACGACTGGGTGCAGGACAACCCGTACTCGTGGAAGGGCGACATCGGCGCGTGGGAGGCGACGAT
>DASSDE010000016.1:0-22023 GCA_035697365.1 Kribbella sp.
CATCCCGTCGACCGCCCGCACCTCCCGGCGGGTACGGCGCAACCCGGATCGCGACGTGACGGTGAACGCCCGCGACACGTCCTCCAACTCGATAACAGGCATGACTTTCAGCTCCCTGTACTGCGATAGCGACGAAGACCGCCCCGCCACGCCAGCGCTGCCAGCGCGACCATCAGCACCGCGACCAGCGGCGAGAGCAGGCCGATCCAGGACGGCAACCCGAGCGGGGCCGGTTTCCCCAGTACGTAGAGCACCGGGTAATAGTTGACAAAGGCAATCGGTACGACGAACGTGACGGCCCGGACGATCTGCTGACCGAAGATCGCCAGCGGGTACTGCGTCATCGTCTGCCCGCCGTACGTGAACGAGTTGGCCAGCTCGGCAGAGTCCGTCGAGACGAACTGGAACGCCGCGCCGAGCACGAAGATCGCGCCGAAGATCACCGACCCGGCGATCATCGACACCACCAGCATGATGCCGCGGGCAACGGTCCAGTCGACGTCGAGCTGGGTGAGCGCGACCACCAGGACGGTCGTGGCCTGTATCGGCCGGCCGATCCGCCGCAGCGCGAACCCGTCCGCCGCGGCCTGCAGGAACGAGGGCACCGGCCGGATCAGGTACGCGTCGAACGCGCCGGTCCGGATCCGTTGCCCGACCTGCTCGATCGATCCGGTGAACAGGTCCGCGATCCCGAGCGTCATCGAGGCCGTCGCGTAGAGCAACGCCATCTCCGCCAGCGAGAACCCGCCGAACGACGAGACGTGGCTGAACATCAGCACGATCGCGACGAAGTCCATCACGGTCAGCACCATCGAGCCGAACAGCATCAGGACGAACGACAACGGGTACGCCATCGACGACCGGATCCACATCGTGATCAGCATCCAGTACTGCGACGGCGCCCGGAGCAGTAGATCAACCACCTTGGATCACTACCTTTCGGGTGGCGACTGAGGTGACGAGTTGCGCGCCGAGCAGCAGCACCACGATCCAGCCGAGCTGGAACAGCAGGGCGGCGCCGGTCCCGCCCGGGTTCCGGCCGAGCCAGATGTCGATCGGCACCTGCATCGTGGCGGCCCACGGCGTCGCCCGCGCGAAGTCACCGATCCAGCCCGGGAACACCACGAGCGGCAGGACCATCCCGGAGAAGAACGTCGACAGCAGCAGCGCCACCTGCTCCGTGCCGCGCGTGTCGGTGATCCAGAACCCGGACAGCGCCACCAGGTACCGGATGCCGAAGCTGACCATGACTGCCAGGAAGATCCCGGCGGCGACCGCGACCCAGGCCAGCGGCGATGAAGGGTACTTGAGGTCGAACACCAACTCCCCCGCGATCAGCGGAATACCACCGCGCACGAGCAACTGGAACAGCGCCCGCCCGAGATCGACCGACAGCCACCACAGCAGCAACTGTGTCGGCCGGTACAGATCCACCGCGATCTCCCCGCTGCGGACCCGCTCCCCCAGCTCCCCGGTCGTCGTGGCGCCCCAGATCCCGACGGGCATCAGCAACCCTTGCTGCAACCACACGAACGTCAACGCGTCCGCGGCGTCGTACCCACCGAGGCCGGGCCGTTCGTGCCACAGCGTCAGGTAGATGCCGCACATGATGAACCCGAAGACCGAGTTCGTGAACGCACCGGACGCCGTCGCGATCCGGTACGTCGAGAATCGCCGGAAGGACCGTACGGCGATCGCCCAGTAGACACCCACCACTACCTCCTCTCGAAACTCAGGTGATGTCCGAGAACGGCTGCGACAACACAGCGGCACACAGAACCGCCCCGGTTCTGGAATGACCCGGGGGTTCGGACACCACTGTGAAGGCATGGATCAACCACGCCGATTGTCAAAGGCAGAGGATGGACGCTACGCCGGTCATCGAGCGGCCGTCAACACAAATAACCGGTCCGGGCGCGGGACCCCTCAGACCCGCGCCCGGACCGGTGTCCGGAAACCTCCAGAACCTACATCGCGTCCGTCTTCAGCAGATGCGCCAGGTGCGTCGCGAACGGAGCCGGGTGGCTGGAGTACCCACCGTGGCCGCCTGGGAACATCACTACCGGCCATCCAAGGTGGTCGGCGAGGACCTCGACCGGTCGACCTGGCAGGTTCGCATACGACTCCAGGCCGGCCGCCGGTATGACGCGCTCGGCGACTCGCTGCAGCGCGTCCAGGTCCGGAACATAGCGGGTGAACGGCAACAGTTTGTGCTCGTAGAAGTTGGCCGCGTTCGCCTGCATCCGCTCGGCGAGTTCGCGGTACTCGGGCAGCAGGTCCTCCATCGGCGGCATCGCGTCGCCGTCCCTGCCGGTGCCCATCATGAACACCACGTCGGCAGCGGTCAGCCCGTCCTCGCGGTACGTGGTGTGGACCTCCTCGAAGAACGCGCGCGCGTCGGCGGCGTCCGTGAGGACCTCGGTGCACGGCGGTTCGTGCACGACCAGCATCCGGACCCGGTCCGGGTGCTGGGTGATCAGTTCGAGGCCGGTGATCGCGCCCGAGCTGCTCCCGAAGACGTACGCCGGCTCGCCGCCACCGACGGCGTCGATCACGGCCAGCGCGTCGAGGGCCGACTGCGCAACCGACTCGTCCGTCGCTGCGCCCTCGTACCGGCTCCGCGAGTTACCGCGCGGGTCGTACGTCACGACCGTGTACTCCGCCGCGAGCTGTCCGACGAGCCCGGAGAACACCCCGGCGTCGGCCCCGTCGCCGGCGATCAGCAGCAGCACCGGCCCGGAGCCGGCAACCTCGTAGTGCAGCGTTGCCCCCGGCACCGCCAGTTTGTTGATCGTCTTCGCACCCATCAGGCGAGCCCCTTTCATCCACCCTCAGGGTTCACCCACCCGCTGGCACCACGCGCACACGGCGCTGACACGCGACGGGTGGCGAGCTCAGCCTGCCTCGGCGACGGGCGGCTGGTCGGGCTCGTCCAGGGCGGACCAGGGGTCGCGGGTGGGTGCCTCGCGGCGGCCCTGGGGGCAGATCTTGGCGAAGTCGCACCAGCCGCACAGCGGTGACGGCTCCGGCGGGAACGCCTCGTCGGCCTCAGCGGGCGTCAGCCCGGCGGCCCAGCGCTTCTCGGCCGCGGCCGCATCGTCGGCCATCGCCTCCGCGCGCTTCTGGTGCCGCGCCAGCGACGCCTCGTCGTGGTCCGCCGCGGCGATGGTGTTGGTCGGCAGGTGATGCAGCTCGACCCGTGTGCACGGCTTGTGCAGTACGCGGCGCGCGCCCAGCACGTACAGCGCCATCGCCAGCGAGGAGCGCGCGTCGACCGGCGTCAGCGGCCGCCGGCCGGTCTTGTAGTCGACGATCGCCAGCTCGGTCCCGTCGCTCCCGTCGCGCGCCGGCCGCTCGTCGATCCGGTCCACCCGGCCGCGCAGCGAGGCCCGCTCGGTGGTGAAGGCGACCGTACGCTCCACGCCGCGCGGCTCGTAGTACGGATCGGAGTCCCGCAGGTAGCCGAGCACCATCTCGGTCGACCGGTCGCGCCAGTCCAGCGACTGCTGCTCGTCGCGGAACCCCTCGCTGCGCCAGCTCGAGCGCATCTTCGCGACCACTTCGTCCGGCGTCCGGCGGGCTGCGGGCCAGCGCCCGAAGAAGTCCGCGAGCACCTCGTGGACGATCGCACCGACCGTGTTGTGCGCCCACGGCGGACCCTTCGGCGGGCGCGGCGTCTCGAGGTAGGTGTAGCGGTACTTCCGCTTGCAGTCCGCGAACGTCAGCAGCTTCGTCGGTGTCGCCACGAACAGCCGCGTGGGCATTCCAGGAAGCACGATCAACCCGCCTTGATGAAGTCGCGGACGGCACCGGCGACCAACTGCACCGCGATCGCGCTCAGCAGCAGACCGGCGATCCGGGTGATCAGCAGGACGCCGTTCTCCCCCAGGATCCGCATGATCATGCCGGAGAACCGCAGCGTCAGCCACATCACCAGGTGGATCGCGACGATCCCGGCCGAGATCGCGACCACGTCCGGCAGCGATCCGTTGGCGCGCTGTACGAAGACCATCGTGGCGACGATCGCCCCCGGGCCGGCGAGCAGCGGCGTACCGAGCGGGACGAAGGCGATGTTCACGTTCTTGGTCTGGACCGGGTCCTCGGCGGTGTCGGTGAGCAGTTGCAGCGCGATCAGCAGGAGCAGCAGGCCGCCCGCGCACTGGAGCGCCGGGAGCGTGATGCCGAGGTGGTGCAGGATCTGCTGGCCGAACGCCGCGAACACCACGATCACGCCGAACGCGACCAGTACCGCCTGCCACGCGGCCTTCTTCCGGACCGCGCGGGACTGGCCCGCGGTCAGCGAGATGAACAGCGGCACGGTGCCCGGCGGGTCCATGATCACGAAGAGCGTGACGAAGACCGAACTGAACAGGCCGGCGTTGATGACGCTGCTCACGGCAGGTAGGCCTCGGGAACAGTTGCGTCCGAGGCGGCGGCGTTGGTCTTGGCGACCTCGAGCAGCCGGTCGAGCTGCTCCGGTTCCGTGGAGTTCACCCCCAGGTCGTGGTCGATCTTGCCGAGGCCGTGGTGGTCGCTGGATCCGGTGTAGATGATGCCGAGGTTCCGGGCGATCGCGCGCAGCGCCTCCCGGGACTGCGGCGAGTGGTCCTGGTGGTCGACCTCGATCCCGGCCAGCCCGTGGTCGTCGACCATCCGGCCGATGGTGTCCTCGGACATCACCTTGTAGCTCGACCGGCCCCACGGGTGCGCGATCACCGGAACGCCGCCGGCCTCGCGGACCAGCTCGATCGCGTGACCCGGATCGAGCGCGTAGTGCGACACGTGCCCGGCGCGGCCGTCCGCTAGGTACTTGTCGAACGCCTCGGTCCGGTTCGCCACGGTCCCGTTCGCGACCAGGGCGTCGGCGACGTGCGGCCGGCCGACCGAGGGCGTACCGGTCGCCTGGGCCAGCACCTCGTCAACGGTCAGCGGTAGGCCGATGCTGTTCAGCCGGGCGACGATCGCCGGGATCCGGTCGGTGCGGCCCTCGCGGACGATCCGCAGGTCGTCGGCGAGCGGCGCGTACGACGGGTCTGGCAGGTAGCCGAGCAGATGGACGCTGATCCCGTCCAGCTTGCAGGAGATCTCCAGGCCCGGCAGGAAACCGACCCCGGCCTCCTCCGCGGCCTGCCGGCCCTCCACCCAGCCGTCGGCGGTGTCGTGGTCGGTGAGGGCGATCACGTCGAGCCCGGCCTGCTGCGCATGCCTGACCAGAACGGCCGGAGTATCGGTACCGTCCGAACGGTTCGAATGAGTGTGCAGGTCGATGCGCACGAGCTGGCCTTGTCCCTTCGCCGGGTCCACTGTCACCGCTGATGGTATCGGCGTTCACCTTCCGGACCTGATAGTTATGCACACAAGCCCTATCGTTGCGGTGCATGGAGCGCGTCGACTGTGTGGGTGCACTGGTGTACGACGAGCAGCACCGGCTTCTCGTCGTCCGTCGGGCGAACGAGCCCGAACGGGGTCTGTGGTCGATCCCGGGCGGCAAGGTCGAGCCCGGCGAGGACGACCAGACCGCTGTGGCGCGGGAGGTCGCGGAGGAGACCGGGCTGACCGTTGTGGTCGGCGGCCTGGTCGGCGAGGTCGAGCGGCCGGGGCCCCGCGGCCGGTTGTACGTGATCCGTGACTACGAGGCAACAGCCGTCGGCGGCACGCTCACAGCCGGTGACGACGCCTCGGACGCCCGCTTCGTGACGCGTACCGAGATCGCCAACCTCCCGACGGCTTCACTCCTCGTCTCCACCTTGGAGCAGTGGAACGCGCTGCCCTAACAGGTGCTGAGCGGGACGCTGCCGGCGGCGAGGTTCGGAGAATGGGCTCGCGCCGCGTTCGGATGATCGGTCAGACTGCGTTGATGGACGTCGTACGGGCGATCGAGGGCAACCTGGCCGAGTTGCTGATGGCGATGGGTGCCGCCGGCGGCGGGGCGCAGCGGGACGACGAGCGGGCGCGCTGGACGATCGGGGGTTCGCCACTCGACTATCACAACGCCGTTGTGCATGCGGCCGATGTTGGCGTGGTCGCGGAATCCCTTGCAGAGTTGCGGAAACACGGCGTACCGGGGACCTGGCACATCGGGCCGTCCCTGCAGATCGACCGTACGGCGCTGACGGCAGCCGGTTTCGTCGCGGACGGCGCGGAGCCAGGGATGGCGGTACGGATCAGGGAACTCGTCGCGCCCGCGGCCGTGCCGGGGCTGTCGATCACGCGGGTCGAGGACGACGAGGCGCTGGCGGTGTGGGAGGCGACGCTCGGGCAGGGATTCGGCGAGGGCGAGCGGGAGGCGCGGTGGGTCGCGTCGACGTACCGGACGCTCGGGTACGGCGATCCGTGGCGGCACTACATCGGCCGGCTCGACGGGCGACCCGTCTCGACTGCGACGGTGTTCCTCGGTGCGGGCGTCGCCGGGCTGTACTTCGTGATGACGGTCCCGGAGGCACGGCGGCGCGGGATCGGGGCGGCGACCACGTACGGCGTACTGCACGCGGTTGAGGCGGAGTACGCCGTACTGGGATCGTCGTCGGCCGGGCGGCCCGTGTACGAGAAGCTCGGGTTCCGCGAGTACTGCACGATCGACTGCTACCTGTGGGCCGGCTGAAGGTCCTTCTCGGCGGTCGCGTCGCGCAGGCTCTTGCTCGTACGGAACAGCAGGAATGCGTCGAACAGCATCACGACGGCCGTCAGCCCGTGCACACCCAGCGCGGTCGCGGCCGGGCCGTGGTGGGTGAAGACGGTGATCATGTCGACGATCGGGATCACGGCGGTGATCGCCATCAAGATGCCCGTCGCACGCCGCTGACCGAGCGCGAACAGGGCCAGCAGGTTGAGCCCGATGACGATGTCGCGGATGCCCTTCACCGCGAAGTACCCGGCGGCGACACCGGTCGGCCACGGGTCGATCCCGAAGTTCGTCGCGGCACTCGCCCCGGCGAACAGGAACTCGGAGCCGAACGTGAGCGGAAAGATCCCGAGCAGAACAGTCAGAACGGTGGCAAAGCGGCGCATCGCAGTACTCCTTGACCTAGAGACGATCTAGCAGCGCCAGATGATCTAGCACCGCTAACGTTGCTAGCGATGCTAACCCGATCAACGCTAGATTGTCTAGCAGTGCTAAGATCCGGACTATGCCGACCCAGTCACGCCGGGAGCGGGCCCGCGAGGAGCGCCGCGACCTGATCCTGCGCACCGCCCGAGAGCTCGCCGAATCCGAAGGCTGGGACGCCGTCACCACCCGCCGCCTGGCCGAAGCCGTCGACTACAGCCAGCCCGTCCTCTACGGCCACTTCAAGAACATGAACGCGATCGCCGACGCCGTCGCAGTCCAAGGCATCGAAGAACTGACAGCCGTCCTCCGCGCCGCCCGCGAGACCGGCGGACTGCGCCGTCTTGCGCACGCATATCTCGACTACGCCGCCGACCACCCGGCCGCCTACGAGGCGATGTTCGTCCGCCCCACAGAGCTGACGTTCGGCACCCCGGACAGCCCCGCGCCGCTCAAGTCTGCGTTCGACGAGTTCCTCGCCGCCGTCGCACCGATCGCCGGCGACGACCCCGAAACCCTTGCCGAAGTCCTCTGGAGCGCCCTCCACGGCCAGGCAACTCTGAACCACGGCTCACGCTTGCGCCCAACCCACCACGAAGCCCGCGCCGACGCGCTGGTCACCGCCTTCGAGGCACTGCGCCCCTGATCAGCTGTTCCAGTGCAGGATGGCGGGGGAGCCTCTTTCCCAGCCGAGGGTGGAGACGGTGGCGGTGTTGAGGACGAAGTGGCGGCCTTCGGTGACGGCCAGTTCCAGCCAGCGGGCGGTGAGGGCGCGGAGGGCGTGGGAGTGACCGAAGACCAGGACGTCGCCGGGGACGGCGGCGAGGCGGGCGTTGACGCGGTCCAGGCGAGTGGCGACCTGGGCGGGGGTTTCGCCGTTGGGGACCGGGTTGTCCCAGACGGTCCAGCCGGGCACGGTCTTCCGGATCTCCGCGGTGGTGATGCCCTCGTAGTCGCCGTAGTTCCACTCGACCAGGTCGTCGTCGACCTCCGCATCGGGGAAACCGGCCAGTTCGGCTGTACGGCGGGCGCGCTGCCGCGGTGAGGTCAGCACCAGGTCGAAGGACTCCCCCGCGAGGCGCTCCTTCAGGCTCGCGGCGACGCGTTCACCCTCGGGGGTCAGCGGGAGGTCGGTGACCGACGTGTGCCGGCCGGACCTGCTCCACTCGGTTTCGCCGTGCCGGACCAGGAAGACCCGGTCGTCTCGCTCCTGTGTGGTCACGCTTTCATCCTCGCAGACCGTGGTCCCGGGGCGACCGAAGCCTTGACCGTTTGAACGATCCAGGGCAGGGTATCCAAACTGTAAGCGCTTCCACTTTCATCCCGGGAGGTGAGACCCGTGGCTTCCGGACCCACCGGCCGGCCGGCGACGATCTACGACGTCGCGGCGCGCGCGAAGCTGTCGATCGCGACGGTTTCGCGTGTCCTGCAAGGGACCGGGCCGGTGTCGGCGAAGGCGCGGGCGCGGGTGGATCAGGCTGCGCAGGAGCTCAACTATGTACCGTTGCGGGCCGCCCGGAGCCTCGCCGTCCAGCGGCACGAGGCGCACGGTCTCGTACTGCCGGACCTCGCCGGTCCGTTCTACGGCGATTTGCTGATGGGGTACGAGCGTTGGGCCGGCGAGCACGGTCAGAGCGTCGTCATCACGGTCACGCACGGCAACCCGGATCCGCGCCGGAGCGTGATGGACCTGGCCGGGCGGGTCGACGGGATCGTTGTCCACGGCAACGCTCTGGACCTGCCGACGGTGCAGAGCCTGCGCAAGGCAGGCGTGCCGGTGGTGCTGATCGCGCATCCGCCTGCGACCGGGTGCGACTCGGTCCGCAGCGAGAGTGCCGCGAGCGCCGAGCTGCTCACCACCCGGCTGCTCGATCACGAGCGCCGGAACCTGCAGTTCGTTGGCGATCCCGCCAGTTCGTACGACGTCTCCGAGCGGTACGCCGGATTCGCGAAGGCACACGAGCTGCGCCGACTGCAGGTCCCCAAGCCCGTCCGCGTACCCCTGACCGAGGAGGCAGGACGGACCGTCGCCGAGAAGGTGCTGAAGGCAACCGAACGGCCGGACGGGCTTGTGTGTGCGAACGACGAGTTGGCTTTGGCTGTGTTGATGGTGTTGGGCGCCAATGGGGTTGGGGTGCCTGGGGAGATTGTTGTTACTGGGTGGGACGACGTAATGGCCGCGCGGTACGTGTCGCCGGGGCTGACGACCGTACGGCAGCCGATGGCCGAGTTGGGGCGGGTGGCTGCGGAGCGGCTGCACGAACGCGTGACCGGGTCCCGCACCCGCGCGCGCAACGACGTACTGGCAACGGAACTGGTGCTGCGCGCAAGTTGTGGCACACACCCAGGGGATGCACCGCAGTAACCGAGTGAGGAGACGAACAATGTTCACCCACAGCATCCGTCGCGGGTTGGTGATCGGCAGCGCCGCCTTGACGGCCACCGCACTCGCGCTCACCGGTTGTGGCCGGTCGAACGACGCCCCCGAGGCGGGGGCGAAGGCCACGACCACCGTCAGCGAGGGACCCGCGACCGGCAACCTGACGGTCTGGGCGATGGGCACCGAGGGTGAGAACCTGCCCAAGCTGATGGACCAGTTCAAGCAGGCGAACCCGGGCGTCAACGTGACCGTCACGCCGATCCCGTGGGACGCGGCGCACAACAAGTTCACCACCGCGATCACCGCGAACACGCTGCCCGACGCGGCGATGGTCGGCACCACCTGGATGGGCGAGTTCGCCGACCTCGGCGCGCTCGACCCGACGCCGCAGGGGTTCGACAACTCTGGGTTCTACGAGGGCGCGCTCGACACGACCAAAGCCGGCGGTACCCAGTACGGCGTGCCCTGGTACGTCGAGACGCGGCTCGTGTACTACCGCAAGGACCTCGCCGCGAAGGCCGGCTTCAGTACTCCCCCGACCGACTGGGACGGGCTGAAGGCGATGGCCAAGGCGATGAAGGACAAGGCCGGCGCGAAGTACGGGATCAACCTGCAGCCGGGCGGTGACGGGTCCTGGCAGACCGTGATGCCGTTCGCGTGGTCGGCCGGGGCGAACATCACCGGGGACGACCAGAAGGAGTTCACCTTCGACACCCCGCAGATGCAGGAGGGGCTGAAGTACTACCAGAGCTTCTTCACCGAGAAGCTGGCCGGCACCGACCTGCCGCCGAACCAGACCGAGGCGCAGTTCGTGAGCGGGCAGGTGCCGATGTTCATCTCCGGTCCGTGGATGGCGGGCTCGGTGGCGAAGGCCGGCGGGGATGCGATCAAGCCGAACATCGGGGTGTTCCAGCTGCCGAAGAACAAGACCTCGACGTCGTTCGTCGGTGGGTCGGACTTCGTGGTGTTCAAGTCGTCGAAGAACAAGGACAGTGCGTGGAAGCTGGTCAAGTTCCTGTCCGATCCGAAGACGCAGGCGTCCTGGTTCAAGCTGTCGTCGGATCTGCCGGCGGTGAAGAGCGCCTGGCAGGACCCGAGCATCGCGTCGGATCCGTTGCTGCCGGTGTTCGGGAAGCAGCTCGAGGACGCGAAGGCGCCGCCGGCGATCGTGAACTGGGAGCAGGTCGCGAAGGCGTTCGACACCGAGGTCGAGAAGATGGCGAAGTCCGGTCAGTCCCCCGCCGACACCGCCAAGGCCATCCAGACCAAGGCCTCCCAGATCGGCACCGGCGGTAGCTGATGACGGTCGTCACCGAGTCGGAGCCCCGGGCGGTACGGCGGTCTGCCCCGCCCGGGCGTCCGCGCCGAAGAGTCAGTCGTGAAGCGATTGCGGCGTGGACCCTCGCACTGCCGTTCGTCGTTCTGTTCCTGGCGTTCACGGCTGGGCCGGTGCTGGGGTCGTTGGGGATGTCGTTCACGGATATCAAGCAGCGGGATCTGCGGACGCCGTTCGCGGTGAACGGGGTCGGGTTCGGCAACTACGTGAAGGCGCTGCAGGACGAGACCTTTCGCAAAGCAGCGTTCAACACGGCGTACTTCGTCGTGGTCGGCGTGCCGTTGACGCTGGTGGTGGCGTTGGGAGCGGCGGTGTTGCTGGACCGTGGCGTCAAGCGGTTCCAGGCGCTGTTCAAGGTCGGGTACTACCTGCCCGTGGTGACGTCGATCGTCGCGATCGCGGTGATCTGGCGGTTCGTCCTGTCCCCCGACAACGGCCTGCTGAACACCGCCCTCGGCTGGGTCGGCATCGACGGCCCGAACTGGCTGGCGTCGAAGACCTGGGCGATGCCGTCGTTGATCGCGATGGCCGTCTGGCGGAACTTCGGCTCCGCGATGATCATCTTCCTGGCCGGCCTGCAGGGCATCCCGCAGTCCGTCGAGGAGGCCGGCCAGATCGACGGTGCGGGCTCCTGGCAACGGTTCCGGCACCTGATCCTGCCGCTGCTGCGCCCGACGGTCCTGTTCACCAGCGTCACCACCGGCATCGGGTACCTGCAGTTCTTCGAGGAGCCGTTCGTGATGACGCAGGGCGGACCGCTGGACAGCACGGTCTCGGTGTCGATGGCGACGTACGACCAGTTCGGCTTCGGCAACTACGGCCTCGCGACGTCGATGGCGTACATCCTGTTCGTCGTCATTGCCGTGGTCACGTTCATCCAGTTCCGGCTGCTGAGGGAGAAGTGATGCGCCGTACCTGGTGGATCTATCTGATCGGGGTGCTCGGCCTGATCGCGGTTGCCGCGCCGTTCGGTTGGATGGTGCTCGGCAGCTTCAAAACCCAGGGCGAGCTGCTCCGGGTGCCGCCGACCTGGTGGCCGAACCAGCCGACCTCGCAGAACTACGGAGACCTGTTCAGCAAGGCGAACTTCCCGCGGTACTTCCTGAACTCGACGCTGGTCGCACTGGCCGTGACGGCGGGCAATCTGATCTTCTGCTCGATGATCGGCTACGCGCTGGCCAAGCTCAGGTTCAAGGGCCGCAACGCCCTGTTCGTGCTCGTCATGGCCACGCTGATGATCCCCGGCATGGTCACGTTCGTCCCCCTGTTCGTCCTGGTCACGAACGCCGGCCTGGCGAACTCGTACCCGGGACTGATCCTGCCGTTCCTGGTCTCGCCGTTCGGCGTGTTCCTGATGCGGCAGTTCTTCCTCGGCCTGCCCGACGACCTGATCGACGCCGGTCGCGTCGACGGCACCACCGAACTCGGCATCTTCGCCCGGATCATGCTGCCGCTCACCCGGCCCGCGCTGGCCACGCTCGGCATCCTCACGTTCCTCGGCTCCTGGAACAACTTCCTGTGGCCGCTCGTGATCGCCCAGACCGAGGACAAGTACACCCTGCCCGTCGCCCTGGCGCTGTACTCGACCGGCCAGAACGCGCAGAACTACGGCCTGTTGATGGCCGGCGCGGTCGTGGTCGTCCTGCCGGTGCTCGTCATGTTCCTGGCCTTCCAGCGGCACGTGACCAAGGGCATCGCCATCACCGGACTCAAGTAGGAGGAGACCTCAGATGACCGCCTTCATCAGTCGTCGTACCTTGCTCGCTTCCACCGGAGCGCTGGCGCTCGCCGGCACCGCGACACCCGCGTTCGGAGGACCAGCCAACAGCCGTTGGGTTCCCGGCCCGGCCGATCGAGCCCTGGTGGGGCGGTGGGCCCGGGACACCTGGCGCAGTCTTGTTGCCATGACGGACGAGCGCACCGGGCTGCCTGCTGACAACATCGGTGACTCGGTGACGAATCCGGTCCGGAGCAACTACACCTCGCCGACCAACATCGGCGGGTACCTGTGGAGCACCGTGGTCGCGCGGCACCTCGGGATCATCTCGCCGCAGGAGTCGCTGCGCCGCATCACGCAGACGCTGACCACGATGAAGAACGCTGTCCACCACGTACCGAGTGGGATGTACTTCAACTGGTACGACGAGGCGACCGGCGAGGTGCGGTACGTCGACCCGGACGGCACCAAGCCGATCACACCGTTCGTGTCGAGCGTCGACAACGCCTGGTTCGCGTGTGCGCTGCTCGTGGTCCGCAACGCCGAGCCGCGCGCCCGCGCCCTCGCGGACCTGCTGCTGAACCGGATGAACTTCAAGTACTACTACAACCCCGCCGCGCGTCCCGGCGGCCTGATGCGCGGCGGCTTCTTCGAGACCCCGCCGCCCGACGAGGAGACCGACAAGGGCAACCACGCCGGCGTCGGCCCGGACGTGTACTACCGCAAGTTCCACTACGACACCTGCAACACCGAGGCCCGGATCGCCGGGTACGTCGGGTTCGCGCTGAACCAGGTCCCGCACACGCAGTACTTCGCGACGTACCGGACGTTCCCGGACAGCTGCGACTGGTCATGGGTGGAGCAGAAGCCGAAGGGCGTACACCGGACGTACCTCGGGCTGGACGTCTTCGAGGGCACGTACTCCTACCGCGGGATGCGACTGGTCCCGTCCTGGGGCGGCGACATGTTCGAGTCGCTGATGCCGGACCTGTTCGTCCCGGAATCCACCTGGGCGCCGCGGAGTTGGGGCATCAACCACCCGCTCACCGTCCGGGCGCAGATCGAGCACGGCCTGGACGACGCGAAGTACGGCTACTGGGGCTTCTCGCCGGCGTCGAATCCGAAAGGCGGGTACTCCGTGTACGGCGTCGAGGCGATCGGGATGGATCCGGGCGGCTACCCGTCCGACCTCGAGGGCACGAACTACGACGCGGGCTTCGAGGGGTGCCGCGAAGGCACGAACCCGAACCCGACGTACGGCGACGGGGTGGTGACCCCGCACGCGGCGTTCCTGGCGATGTCGTACGCCCCACGGGCGGCGATCGAGAACCTGAGCAAGATCGAGAAAACACTGCACGCGTACGGCGGCGGCGGGTTCTACGACTCGGTGGCGGTGAAGTCCGGGCTGATCGCCCGCCGGTACCTCGCCCTCAACCAGGCGATGGTGATGGGTGCCATCGGCAACGTGTTCGGCAACCAGCTGCTCCGCCGGAACTTCGGCACCCACACCGTCGAGCAGCGGATCCGCCCACTGATCGCGATGGAGCAATTCGAGTCGGGAGACGCGTAAACCCTTCGGTCAGTCCGCCTCGGGGCTGACCATGTCGTGCAGCCAGCGTTCGACGCCTGCGATATGCACGGTAGCCCAGGCGCGGGCGATGTCGGGCTCGCGGGCGGTGATCGCGTCCAGGATCGAGCGGTGCTCCGCGAGCGAGCGGTGCACCGCTCCGGTCTGGGTGAGGCCGCGCCAGATCCGAGCCCGGTAGGTCGGCTGCCGCAGGCTCTCGATGATCGAGGCCAGCGTCCGGTTGCCACTGCCGATCGCGAGCAACCGGTGGAACTCGACGTCGCACGCGAGCTGGTCGTCCGCGGACGGATCCTCGCCGAGATCGTCCAGCAGCGCCCGCATCGCGGCAATCTCGGCGTCCGGCATCCGCAACGCCGCCCGGGCCGCGGCGGCCGGCTCGAGGATCCGGCGCACCTCGAAGAACTCCAGTACCGAGGTGTCCTGGTGCAGGTCGAGGACGAACGCCAGCGTCTCCATCAGCAGCGCCGGGTCAAGGCTGGTGACGTACGTGCCGTCGCCCTGCCGGACCTCCAGCACCCGGATCATGGCCAGCGCCTTGACCGCCTCCCGGAGCGAGTTGCGGGACAGACCGAGCCGCGCGGCCAGGTCGGTCTCGCGCGGCAGCCGGTCGCCGGGCTGCAGCTCGCCGGCCACGATCATCTGCTTGATGCGCTCGATCGCGGTGTCGGTGACCGCCATTCGATCCCTTCCTCCGAGCCCGAAACCTCCGATGTCTTCGGACCATACATCGGAGGTCTGGGCCGCGCGCTAGAGCGCAGCCACAGCTTTACCTCCTAAAATAAGGTGACGAGGTGTTGACTCTCCGAAGCTGGACAACATATTGATCGGATGACTTACAGCTCTCCTTGGAGGTCAGGATGAACCGAACCTCAGCGCGGGCACGCCGCTGGCTCACCGCGGCCGGCGCGGCGCTGGCCCTCGCCGCAGTGGCTGCGTGTGGCGGCGGGAACAGCGGCGGCAGCGGGTCCGGGTCGGCCGACAAAGCCGACCTGACCTGGCAGTTCTGGATCGGCGGGACCGAGGACCAGGCCGCCTGGCAGAAGGTCGCCGACCAGGCCCACACCGATCACTCCGGCATCACCGTCAAGCTCCAGGGCACCGACTGGAACAACTACTGGTCCAAGATCGGAACGCTACTGGCCAGCGGCAAGGCGCCCTGCATCATCGGCATGCAGTCGCTCCGGCTGGCGTCGTACGCGAACGCAATGCTGCCGCTCGACGACCTCATGCAGAAGTACGGGCTGAAGGCCGGCGACTTCGACAAGCCGATCATGGACGGCCTGAAGGCGGACGGGAAGCAGATCGCGATCCCGTACGACTCCGGCCCGATGGTGATCTTCTACAACAAGGACCTGTTCAAGGCGGCCGGCGTACCGGACCCGAAACCGGGCTGGACGATGGACGAGTTCACCGCCGCCGCGAAGAAGCTCACGACCGGGGGCCGGACCGGCCTGGTGACGACGCCCGGAGATCTCGGCGTGGCTTCCTGGGTACGCACCCTGACCGGCGCCGAGCCGCTGGCCGAGGGCAAGCTGAACCTCACCGACCAGAAGTTCGCGGACGGGTTCACGACCTGGGCGGGCTTCGTCCGGACCGACAAGATCGCGCCCCAGGTGCCGTCCGGCAACACCGACTTCGAGACCACCCAGTTCACGTCGGGCAAGTCCGCGATGCAACTGAACGGTCCGTGGTCGCTGATCGACACCCTCGGCAAGGTGAAGTTCAACCTCGGGATCGCGCCGATCCCGGCCGGTCCGGACGGGTCCAAGACCTTCACGGCCGGTTCCGGCTTCGGCATCTCGCGGTCCTGCAAGACCCCGGACGCCGCGTTCCAGGCGATCATGTCGATGACGAGTGAGAAGCCGCTGACCACGCTGGCGCAGGCCGGGCGGGCGTACCCGGCGCGGACCGTGGCACACCCGGCGTGGTTCACGGCCGCGAAGATCCCGGAGGCCAAGGAGGTCATCGACTACGCCTCGGAGAACTCGGTCGCACTGGTCACCTCGAAGAACTGGGTCCAGGTCAATGACCTGCTGACCCGGTTCGGCACCCAGGCGCTGAACGGCGAGATCCCACCGGACCAAGCGCTGAAGACCATCCAGGACCAGGCAGGCGCTGGGTCCTGATGGCTGTCAACACAACGGTTGCCCCGCCCGGTACGCCGTCCGCGCGCGACGTCCGGCCGGGGCGCCGGCCCGCGTTGCGAAGGGACGGCCGGTACGCGTCGGTCTTCCTCGCGCCGAGTCTCGGCGGGCTCGCCCTGTTCACGCTGTTCCCGACCGCGATGGCGCTCGCGATCAGCCTCTTCGACTGGCCCGTGTTCGGCGAGCGCAAGTTCCTCGGGTTCGGGAACTACTCGCACCTGCTGAGCGACCCCGTGTTCCGCCGCGTCGTCCTGAACACCACGCTGTTCGTGGTGCTGTACGTGCCCCTGAACGTGGTCGTCTCGCTCGGGCTGGCGACCTGGCTCGGCCCGAAGATCAAGGGCCGGCAGGCGTTCCGGGTGCTGTTCTTCATCCCGGTGATGACGCCGATGGTCGCGAACGTGATGGTCTGGCGGCTGCTGTTCCAGCCCGGCGGGCTGCTCGACGCCGGCCTGGACAGCTGGTTCGGCATCCACGCGCCGAACTTCCTCGGCTCGTCGAACTGGGCGATGCCGGCGATCGTCGCGATGTCGATCTGGCAGGGCTTCGGGTACAACTTCCTGGTCTTCTCCGCCGCGCTGGACCAGGTGCCGCAGTCTCAGCTCGAGTCGGCGCAGATCGACGGCGCCGGACCGCTGCAGCGGTTCCGGTACGTCACCTGGCCGATGATCACGCCGTCGATCTTCTTCGCGACCACGATGACGCTGATCACCTCGTTCCAGGTGTTCGCGCAGCCGTTCATCCTGACCCAGGGCGGTCCGGGCGTGTCCACGCAGACGATCGTCATGTACGTCTACAACCAGGGCTGGCAGTTCCTCACCATGGGACTCGCGTCGGCGGCCGGCTGGGTGCTGTTCGTGATCATCATGGCGATCACCGCGATCCAGTTCGTCGGCCAGCGGAAATGGGTGAACTATGACGTCTGAGAACCTGCGCCGGGGCGTCTCGCACCTGCTGCTGATCATCGTCGCGATCGTCTTCCTCGGCCCGTTGATCTACGCCGTCTCGACATCGCTGAAGCCGGCGGACGAGGTGTTCACGCCGACGCCGCACCTGTTCGGGTCGCAGCTGCGCTGGCAGAACTACGCCGACGCGTTCACGTTCGCGCCGTTCGGGAAGTACTTCCTGAACAGCCTGTTCGTCGCGGTCGCCGGGACCCTGGTCGTGGTGGTCGCGTCGAGCATGTCGGCGTACGCCTTCGCGCGACTGAAGTTCAGGGGCCGTGAGCAACTGTTCGTGCTCTTTCTCGGTACGCTGATGGTGCCGCAGGAGGTGCTGATCGTGCCGATGTACTGGCTGATGCAGTCGCTCGGCTGGGTGGACAGCTACTGGGCGCTGGTGCTGCCGTGGGCGTTCACCGCGTTCGGGACGTTCCTGCTGCGGCAGTTCTTCCTGACCGTGCCGGCCGAGCTCGAGGAGGCGGCCCGGGTGGACGGGTGCGGGCCCTTCCGCTCGTTCCTGCGGATCATGCTGCCGCTGGCCCGGCCCGCGATCGCCGTACTGACCGTCTTCACCTTCATCAGTTTCTGGGGCAGCTTCCTGTGGCCGCTGATCATCGTGAACAGCGTCGCCGACAAGGGCACCGTCCCGCTCGGCCTCGCACAGTTCGTCGGCCAGCAGGGCACCCAGTGGAACCTGATGATGGCGGCCTCGGTGATGGCGATGATCCCGACCGTGCTGCTTGTCGTCCTGTTGCAGAAACATCTCGTCCGCGGCCTGCTCGTCACCGGGCTGGGCGGGCGCTGAACCCCAAGGAGGATGTTGATGACTGTTGCCTCGGTCGAGAAGTTCCGCGACTGGCGGTTCGGGCTGTTCGTGCACTGGGGGCTGTACTCGCTGCCCGCCCGCCACGAGTGGGTGAAGAACTACGAGCGGCTCACCGACGAGGACTACCAGCCGTACTTCGACCACTTCGAGCCGGACCTGTACGACCCGCGCAAGTGGGCCCGCGCCGCGCGCGAGGCGGGAATGCGGTACGCCGTACTCACCACCAAGCACCACGAAGGTTTCTGTCTGTGGGACTCGGCCGTGTCCGACTACACCGTGGCGCACACCGCCTGGGGCGCGGGGAAGGACCTGGTCAAGCAGTTCGTGGCGGCGTGCCGCGAGGAGGGGCTCGGGATCGGGTTCTACCACTCGCTGATCGACTGGCACCACCCCGAGTTCCCGATCGACCTCGTGCACCCGCAGCGCGACGACGAGGAGGCGATCGCGAAGGCAGCCGGGCGGGACATCCAGGTGTACGCCGACTACCTGCACGCGCAGACGCGGGAGCTGCTGACCAACTACGGGCCGATCGACATCATGTGGTTCGACTTCTCCTACCCGGGGCGCTCGTACCCCGACGGACGCGACGGGCACGGCAAGGGCCGCGACGACTGGCGGTCCGAGGAGCTGATGGCGATGGTCCGGGAGCTGCAGCCCGGCATCCTGATCAACGACCGGCTGGACGTCCCGGGCGACTTCGTGACCCCGGAGCAGTACCAGCCGGACGGGCCGATGCTGCGCGACGGCGTACCGGTGCCGTGGGAGGCGTGCCAGACGCTGAACGGGAGCTGGGGCTACGACCGCGACAACCTGGACTGGAAGTCACCCGAGACGCTGGTGAAGATGCTCGTCGACTCGGTCTCCAAGGACGGCAACCTGCTGCTGAACGTCGGCCCGACCGGACGCGGCGAGTTCGATCCACGCGCCCTGGCGACGCTGGCCTCGATCGGCGAGTGGATGCGGTTGCACGAACGGTCGATCCGCGGCGCCCGGCCGGCAGCCCTCGTCGCCCCACCCGACTGCCGTTACACGCAGAAGGGTGACCGGCTCTACCTGCACCTGTTCTCGTGGCCGATGGGTCACGTCCACCTCGAGGGCCTCGCCGGGAAGGTCAAGTACGCCCAACTCCTGAACGACGCGTCCGAGATCAAACGCATCGTCAACGACCCCGCTCAACAGGCCCAGAACACCACGATGGGTGGCATCTCCGCGCAGACCCTCACCCTCAAGCTCCCGATCCAGAAGCCGAACGTCCTCGTTCCGGTGATCGAGCTGTTCCTGAGTTGACTCAGGAGGCCGGGGTGGGGCGGCCTGGTTGTTCTCCGCCGCGGGTTTCGAGGTAGTTGTTCTTCGGGACCATGACCTTGCGGCGGAAGAGGCAGACGACGGTGCCGTCTTGTTTGTAGCCCCTGGTCTCGACGTACACGACGCCGCGGTCGTCCTTGGACTTGGACTCCCACTTGTCCAGGACGACCGTCTCGCCGTAGATCGTGTCGCCGTGGAAGGTCGGCGCGACGTGCCGCAGGGACTCGATCTCGAGGTTCGCGATCGCCTTGCCGCTGACGTCCGGCACCGACATCCCGAGCAGGATCGAGTAGATGTAGTTGCCCACCACAACGTTCTTGCCGAACTGGGTCGAGCCCTCGGCGTAGTGCGTGTCCAGGTGCAGCGGATGGTGGTTCATCGTGAGCAGGCAGAACAGGTGGTCGTCGTACTCGGTGACCGTCTTGCCAGGCCAGTGCTTGTAGATCGCCCCGACCTCGAACTCTTCGTAGCTACGCCCGAACTGCATCCGGTTCCTCCTCCGCCGCTGGATTCCCCATGCTGCCGGTCCGGGCGCATCCGGACCGTGGTCTGGCTCTCACCTGTGCGAGAGATAGATCACCTAGTCGGTGGGGCGCGGGGCGGGCTGGTCCGGCTGGTTGGTGAGGAGCGGGTGCACCTCGCCCTTCAGCGCCAGCTTGGCCAGATGGTTGCGCGCCTCTTCGGCGAACTTGAAGTCGCACAGGACGTCGTACGTCGTCGCCACCACCGCGGTCCGCGACGTGAAGTCCCGCCGGCCGGCCGACTGCGCGTAGCTGAGCCCGCCGAACACCAGCCCGAAGAACGCACCGAGCACGATGCCGGTCAGCACCGCGGCGAGCCAGTTGTTGGTGGTGAACAGCCCCAGCAGCAATCCGACGAACAGCCCGAACCAGGCGCCGCTGGCGACACCGGCGGTCAGCGCCCGGCCCCAGGTCAGCCGCCCGGTGATCTTCTCGACCTGGCGGAGGTTGTTGCCGACGATGGTCGTGTGCTCGACCGGGAACTTCTCGTCCGAGAGGTAGTCGACTGCTCGCTGTGCCTCCCGGTAGGTGTCGTACGTCCCGATCGTCAGGCCGGTCGGCCTGGGGTCCATCGAGGGCATGCCCTGCGCGGTCATCGTCGTTCCTCTCCACGTGCTTCCCCCCATCATTGCCGACGGCTGGTTACCACGTCTTGATAGCCTCGCCGGTGATGACCGGGCGACGGTGGGACCTAGGCGCGACACGCCGGATGGGACGAGTCTTCGCCCGCCGCGCGGTGGGTGCCGGACGCCCGCCCGACGACGTCGTCACAGGCAAGCTCGAGGGCGCCCTGGTCGACTGGGGGCTGTACCGCGACGGTGTCCGCGCCCACCGGGTCAGCTCCTATACAGAGGCTCTCGACCGGGCCCAGCGCGGGCAGGGCTTCGTCTGGATCGGCCTGTTCCAGCCGACCGACCACCAGCTCGCGATCATCGGGGCCGAGTTCGGGCTGCACCCGCTCGCGCTCGAGGACGCATCCGAGGCGCACCAGCGGCCGAAGCTGGAGCGGTACGGCGAGACGCTGTTCGCGGTCTTCAAGACGGTCACCTACGTCCCGCACCGCGACCTGACCGCCACCAGCGAGGTCGTGGCGACCGGTGAGGTCATGGTGTTCTGCGGTCCCGGCTTCGTGGTCACCGTGCGGCACGGCGAGCACAGTGAGTTGACCGGGCTGCGTCAGGACCTCGAGAAGGAGCCACACCGGCTCAAGACCGGCCCAGGCGCCGTACTGCACGCCATCGCGGACCACGTGGTGGACCGGTACCTGGAGGTCGCGGACGCCGTCCAGGCCGACATCGACCTGATCGAGACCGACATGTTCACGCCGCGGGGCTGGCGCAACATCGACCGGGTCTATCAGCTCAAGCGCGAGGTACTGGAGCTCAAGCGCGCCGTGGCGCCGCTGACCGGCCCGATGCGCGCCCTGTCCACACTGCGGCACGCTCTGATCGCCGAGGAGACCAGGAACTACTTCCGGGACGTCGACGACCACCTGCAGCGGGTGAAGGAGCAGGTGATCTCGTTCGACGAGCTGCTCAGCTCGATCCTGCAGGCCGGCCTCGCCCAGGTCCAGGTCGCCGAGAACGAGGACATGCGCCGGATCTCCGCGTGGGTCGCGATCCTCGCGGTGCCGACGATGATCGCCGGGATCTACGGGATGAACTTCGACTACATGCCGCTGCTGCGCCTCAAGTACGCGTACTTCGCCGTCCTCGGCGTGATGGTCTGCGCCTGTTTCGTGCTGCACCGGTTGTTCAAGCGGAACCACTGGCTCTGAACGGATCCGCCCGCTCCCCCCGTTGGGGTGAGGTGGCAACCTTTTGCCATGGCCGGGACTACTCCCGGATTGGAATGTTCAAACAGTTGTCGCCGGATCAGCTGCCTTGATTGAATTCGAGGGTTGCGTTCGGTCAGGAAATGACTACTTTCCGCGACCGATCTGCGACCCAGGGGGATGCGGTGACGACCTGAACGGGAGGGGACGGCGATGCTCAGAATTCATTTCACGCCGCGCGACCTGACCCGCGTCACGGTGGCCACCAGGCCGGCTCCGCTCTGGGAGGTGCTGCTGAGCCTCCACATGCTCCAGCACTCGGAGGGCCGGCTGATCTTCGAGGACTGGCGCCGCCGCGTCCGGGCCAAGGTCGCCCCGGATCAGATGCGCATGCTGCTCGAGCTGACGCCGTCGAGGGGGTACTCCCCCGACTTCCTGACTCCCGC
>DASSDE010000017.1:0-6122 GCA_035697365.1 Kribbella sp.
GGTCGCCTGGGCCCGGCGGAACCTGGACGGTACCGGCGCGATCCTGCACGAGGGCGACATCGACGGGTGCCTGCCGGAGCTCGACGCTCAGGTGGACGCGGTGATCTCGAACCCGCCGTACATCCCGTTGACCGCCTGGGAGTCCGTGACGGCCGAGGTCCGCGACCATGACCCGGCACTGGCGCTGTGGTCCGGTGACGACGGCCTCGACGAGATCAAGGTCGTTGCCGCCACAGCGGGCCGACTGCTGAAACCGGGCGGCTGGTTCGCCTGCGAACACGCCGACGTCCAAGGCGAGTCCGCACCTGCGGTCTTCACCGCAACCGCCCTCTTCACCGAGGTCCGCGACCAGTTGGATCTGGCCGGTCGGCACCGCTTCACCACCGGCCGCCGCATCTGACCTAGGTCTAGCCGCGGGTGAAGCCTCGGTGGGGTGGGTGGGCAGGCGTGTGGGCGGGTGGTTTGGCTAGGTCTTGTTCGCGGGCGCGGCCGAGTGTAGGTGCGTCCAGTTGTCGTAGGTCGAGGCGGCAGACGACGGGGAAGTGGTCCGCGCCGGGCACTTGGCGCACCTCGTAGTCGCGGGTGACCAGATCGCGGGTCGAGAACAGCCGGTCGATCGAGCGGCCGTCGGGTGTCGTCGCCGGCGGCGGATCGCCGAACGCATCGACCAGGTCGAGCCGCCCGAACACGTCCCGCGGGTTCGGCATGTTCAAGTCACCCACGACCACCGCCCGGGTGATGCCGCGCGCGGCGAACTCCTGCCGCAGGTACTCCGTCAACTGCTCGCCGGCCAAACGCCCCACCCCCTCCCGGTACGTGTACTCGACCCCTTCGGCGCTGCGGAACATATGGATCGGGCACACCTGACCGCCGACGATGTCGACCTCGCCCAGCGTCCCGAAGTCGCCGCGCGCCACCACGAACCCCTTCGGATGCGGATCCATCGGCTCACCGGTCCGCCAGTGCAGGAAGTCGATCGGGGGATCCGGCAGGTCGATCCGGTCGAGCTCGGTCAGTGGGCGCGGCGATGCGATCCCCACGCCCAGCCGCGCGACGCCGGGGATGTGTGAGTCCGAGAACCCGTGCCGGACGAGGTTCGCCGGACGTCCGGGCATCGCGGCCGCCGCGAGCCGTTCGAGCTGATCGCCGTCCGCGTCCAACTCGGTCACGACCAGCACGTCAGGTCGCATCCACGCGAGCGCCCGGCCGAAGTCCGCCGTACGGTCGGCCGCGAGGTAACCGTCCGGGCCGACCAGACGGCCCCCGGCGACGTTGGCGAACGCGATCGAGATCACTCGTAGACCACCAGTTCCGGTCGGGGCTTGAGGGCCAGGACCTGCGGCGGCGTCATCAACGGACCATGCCGTGTGTCCTCGGTGTAGAACAACTTGAACCCGGCGTGCACAGTGGGCGGCAACGTCGTCGTGAGCTTGGCCCAGGTCTTGAGCTTGTCCGTCCGCGCGCCGATCCCGTCGACCGACTTGATCGTCACCACCCCGGGATGCGCCTTCAACGCGGCCTCGTTGCTGACGATCCGCGTCGACAGTTGATGGAAGACGAACACCTTCTCCGGCAGCCCGTTCGACTGCACCAGGCCTGACAGGTACGCAGCGATGCTGTCCAGCTCCTGCCCGGTCGTGTGCCCGAACGTCTTGCCTGGCACCTGCGTCGGGCCGACCGCCCACTCGGGGTCGAACGCGAGACCGATGTCCGGCTCCTTCAGCCATCGCTCCAGCCGCTTCGCCTCGGGCAGGATCTTCGCCCGGCCGGGCTGGATGTCGAGCAACAGCAGCATCTTGTGCTTTCGCGCGACCGCGACGTACTGCTCGATCTTCGCGTCGTCGAGCCGTCCGCGGTACAGCCCGTCCTTGCCGCGCGAGCCCCTGGCGACGACGGCGATCAGCTCCAGCACGGGTTGCGGCGTCCGCCCGCCCGCATAGGCGCGGGACAGCGTCTCCAGCTTGGTCGCCTTCGCATCGAGGTCCTTGTCCAGTGGACCAAGCGCGGGAGAGCCCGGCAGGCCGACGTACGCGACCAGTTGGTACTTCGGGAACAGCACGCGTCCTCCGCGCGGCAGGTCGTTCGGTGCCGGCGGGGGAGTGGGCGTCGGCGTGGTGTGGGCAGTTGTGGGAGCGGGTGGATCGGGTGGTGTGGTTGGCGTCGGCTTGTCGCTGCAGGCAGTCAAGGCCAGCAAGACGACGGCCACCACCCCACAAACTCTGCGCACCTCACCAGCCAACCACATGTCACGTCGGCGGATCGGTGCGCTCCAGGCCCTCGGCTGCGCGCTGGACCATCGACTCGGGGCCATCAGCGAGTGCCAGCTCCAGTGCACGGGCGAAGTGCGAACGTGCCTGTGTGAGATCCCCCTTGTGCAGCAGGGTTTCCGCCAGCCGCAGGTACGCATTCTGCTGCGACTGGTGCGAGTCACTGTCCAGCGCCAGCTCCAACGACCTGCGTCCGACCTCGACCGCGTCGTCCCAGTGCTGCTGGCGCGCATACGCCGTGCCAAGGAAGGCGTACGTGTAGATAAGGCTGTAGTCGGCGCCCCGCTCCACACCAAGGTCCCGTGCGGTCGTGAGAGCAGCCACCGCCTCGTCCACGCGCTCCTGCTCCAGCAGGCACTCGCCGATCCCGTTCAGCACCTCTGCCTGTACGGCGGGCTCACCCAGCTCCAGCGACTCCTCGTACGCCGCTAGCGCCCGAGCGAACTCCCTGCGGTCGCCGTAAGTCACCCCGAGGTACGCCAGCACCCGCGCCACGATGGCGACCTCACCTGACTGCCGCGCCACCGCCAGGGCCTCATCGAGTACGACGATGGCGTCGTCGTCCGGCTTGAGCTTCGCGAGGCTGTAGCCGATCGACGCGAGCAACTGCGCCCGCAGGGCCAGGTCCGCGTCCGCCGGCAGCGTGTCGCGGGCCTCCTGCAGGATGCGCAGACTCGCCTCGGGGCCACGCCGGTACCGGCCCAGGCTGCCGATCGACAACAGCGCCCGTGCCTTCGCCAGAGCGTCCGGTGCCGCCCGCAACGCGAGCTCCAACGCCTCGTCCATCTCGTCGACCAGGCCACGCTGGAAGAAGCACGACGCGACGGCCAGGCCGAGCCGCCACGCCAGCACCGGCGCGCCGTGCGCTTCAGCGAACCGGATCGTCGCCAGTACGTTCGCACCCTCGCGGTCGACCCACTCCAGCCCGTCAGCCGCTGACGCGAACTCGGGCAGCCGCACTGGCACCGGCTCGGGCAGCGGCTGCAGTTGGCTGCTGAAGATCGCCGTGCTCGCTGCTCCGGTCGCGTAGAGATAGTAGTCGAGCAAGCGCCGTACGGCCTCCGGCTCGGGCTCCAGCGTTCGTGCGTACTGCCGGAGCAGGTCGTGGAACTGGAACCGTCCAGGACGTAGCTGCAGCAGCAGGTTGGCGTCGACGAGTTGCTCCAGCAGGTCCTCGGCCTCGAGCGCGTCCACGTCGGCCAGTGCGGCTACGGCGTACATCTCGATGTCCTGGCCGGTCATGGCGCCGAGTAGCCGGAACAGCCGCTGCTGCCCCGCCGGCAGGTGCTCGTACGACAAGGCGAATGCTGGGGAGACTCCACCGCCGTCCCTGCTGAGCTCAGCCAGCCGCCTGTCCTCCGCGTCGAGTCGTTTGCTGAGGTGCTCGATCGTCCAGCTAGGGCGGTGCCGGAGCCGCGAACCAGCCACCCGGATCGCCAGTGGCAGGTGACCGCACTGGCTGACCACCTGTGCAGCCGCAGCAGGGTCAGCAGAGCGGTCCGGACCGATGATCTCGGCCAGTAGCTCCTGGGCGTCCTCTGGCCGTAGTACGTCGAGTGCGAGCCGTGCAGTGGCATCCAGCCCGGACAGCTGCCGTCGGCTGGTCACCAGTACGCCGCACTGTGGACCACCAGCCAGCAACGGCAGCACGGTAGCGGTGTCCGGCGCGTTGTCGAGTACGACGAGCATGCGCCGCCCCGCCAGCTCAGAACGCCACAGTGCGGCCCGTTCTTCGAGGTCGGCGGGGATGCGGTCGGCCGGGACGGACAGGGTGCGCAGCAAGCGGTCCAGCGCATGCAGTGCGGACACAGGTTCGTTGCCGGGCGTGTAGCCGTGCAGGTCGATGAAGAGCCGCCCGTCCGGGTACACGTCTGCCAGCTGACGTGCTGCGCGTACGGCGAGCGCTGTCTTGCCCACACCGGCCATACCGTCGATCGCCACGACAGCAGGTCCTGGAGTACGGAGTGCGTCGACCACCTGCTGCAGAGCGTCGTCCCGGCCGACGAACGCGGCACCGTCGTACGGCAGTTCGTCACGTATGGCAGGGCGGCCCAGCGGCTCGTCATTGCGCAGGATCCGCTCGTGGATCGCCCGCAACGGTGGGCCCGGTTCCACGCCGAGCTGATCGATCAGCTCCTGCCGCGTCTGCGTGTAGGTGCCGAGCGCTTCGGAGCTGCGCCCGCTCCGCCAGTACGCGAGCATGAGCTGACCCGCGAACTGCTCCCGCAGCCGATCAGCCTCGACCAGCGCGACCAACTCCGGAACCAAGTCGCCGTACCGGCCGCGCTCCAGATCGGCGTCGATCCGCTCCGCCAGGACCTTCAGCCGGCGCTCCGTCAACCGATGCCGCTCGACGCCGAGGTAGTGCCCCGGCAGGCCGCTCAGCGGCTCGCCCTTGAACAACGCAAGGGCCTGTGCGAGCTGGGCCGCGCGTACGTCGAGGTCGTCGGTCGCATGCGCTGCAGAGACGAGCGCCTCGAACCGCGTGAGGTCAAGGGCTTCCGTGGCGAGCCGCAGGCTGTAGCCGTCGCGAGAACTGATCAGAACGTCGGCGGGCAGCAGCCGCCGCAGCCGGTACGCGTACGTCGGGACGATCCGGGCCCCGCTCGCCGGCGGTGCGTCGTCCCACACCAGCTCGACCAACTCGTCCGCCGAGACCACCTGGTTCGGGCGGAGCGCCAACACGGCCAGGAATGCCTGCTGGCGTAACGGGCCGAGTTCGAAACCGCGGTCGCCTGCCCAGCCGCGCAGCGGACCGAGCAGGTCGAGCCGCAGGTCGTCGGTCACAAAGAACAGTTTGTCAGCTACACGGCGTTCGCACCGATGTAGGTGTCGATCTCGGCCACCAAGGCGGACTTCACCGAGTCCTCGGCGAACGACTCGCGGACGGCGGTCTTCGCCAGCTCGCCGACACCGGCCTCGTCGAGGTCGAGCAGGCGGGCTGCGACGGCGTACTCGTTCGTGAGATCGGTGCCGAACATCGGCGGGTCGTCGGAGTTGATCGTGACGACCAGGCCCGCGTCGACCATCGCGCGCAGCGGGTGCACGTCGTACGACTCGACCGCGCGGGTGGCGATGTTGGACGTCGGGCTCACCTCGAGCGGGATCCGGTGCTCGCCCAGGTAGTCGACCAGCGCCGGGTCCTGCATGGTCGAGGTACCGTGGCCGATCCGCTCGGCCTTCAGTACCCGTACGGCGTCCCAGATCGTTTCCGGGCCGGTGGTCTCGCCCGCGTGCGGCAGGCTGTGCAGGCCGGCTGCGACCGCCGCGTCGAAGTGCGGCTGGAACTGCGGCCGCGGTACGCCGATCTCGGGGCCGCCGAGGCCGAACCCGATCAGCCCCTCCGGCCGGATCTTGGTGGCGATCCGCAGCGTCTCGTCGGCGGCCGGGATGCCTGCCTCGCCGGAGATGTCGAAGATCCAGCGCAGCACCAGTCCGAACTCCTTCTCGGCCGCGACCCGGGCGTCCTCGATCGCCTCGCAGAACGCCTCGGCCGCGATCCCGCGGACCACCGAGGTGTACGGCGTGACGGTGAGCTCGGCGTACCGCAGGTTCTGCTGCTCGGACATCTCGCGGGCGATCTCGTACGTCAGCAGCCGGACGTCCTCGGGCGTCTTGATCAGCTCGACGACAGACAGGTAGATGTCGATGAAGTGGGCGAAGTCGCTGAACTTGAAGTACTCGGTCAGCGCCGCCGGGTCGGTCGGCACCGGTGACGAGGGATGCCGCGCGGCCAGCTCCGCGACGATCCGCGGCGACGCGGACCCGACGTGGTGGACATGCAACTCGGCCTTCGGCAATCCGGCGAGGAACTCACGGCTCACGGTCATGGGGCCTCCCGTCCTGGACTGAGGA
>DASSDE010000018.1:0-4437 GCA_035697365.1 Kribbella sp.
GCTGAGCGGGTCGGTGCCGTCGGTGGCGTCACCGCCGAGGCTCATGTTCACGACCTTCGCGCCCTCGGCGGCGGCCCACTCCATCCCGGCGATGATCCAGGAGTCGTACCCGTAGCCGTCGTCGCCGAGCACCTTCCCGACGAGCAGGTCGGCCTTCGGCGCGACGCCCTTCCGGGTGCCACCGGCTCCTGCGCCGGTGCCGGCGATCGTGGCGGCGACGTGCGTGCCGTGGCCGAAGTGGTCCTCCGTACCGCTCGGGCTGCCGGAGAAGTCCTGGCTTTCCTTGACCTTGCCCTGCAGGTCCGGGTGGGTCGCGTCGACACCGGTGTCCAGTACGGCGACCTCGACCCCGGAGCCCTCGTACCCGGCCTTCCAGGCATCCGGCGCGCCGATCTGCGGCACGCTCTTGTCCAGCACCGGCTTGACCTTGCCGTCCAGCCAGATCTTGGTGACGCCGCTGGTGAGGCTCCGCTGACCGTCGGCGGGCTTCAGTGACTTCCACAGCGCCGGGAGTTGATCCTTGGCCGCGTTCACGGCGCGACCGCCGATGGACGGCAGTTGCCGGGTGGTCGTCGTGCCGGCGAGGCTCTGGGCGGTACGGACGCCGGGCGTGTCCTTGACGATCAGTGGGAGGCCGGCGGACTTGCCGTACCCGTCCGCGATCAGCTCGTCGACGTCGAACAGGTTCACGTCGAGGACTCCGGTGGAGATGTACGGCACGGCGTCGCTCGGCAGCACGCGGAGGCCGCCGTCGGCCTCGATGGTGTGGAACGAGACGCCTTCGCGGCCGGCGGCCGGATGCACCGTGGCGGCCTTCTTGCCGCCGCCGGCGTCGGTCACGTCGACCACGTCACCGGTGATCAGCGTGACCGTCGAGGTCACGCCGGAGGCAGTGGATTCGGCGGAGTCGGGTGGAGGGGCGGCGGCGGACGGGATCACCGTCGCCGCGCCGAGGGCCAGCACCGCCGCGGTGGTGAGCGCGGCGACACGTCGGGTGGAGGACATAGGCGGATTCTCCTTCGAGAGGTTTGGGGCAGGCACACCTCTGCTTCCGACAGAGTGTGCAGTCAGGTCACCCGAATCCGCCCTGTCCAGCGCTGCCGTCCGTGCGACATGGCGCAAGGTGGCCGTCCCGGGCACCATCGACAGATGACAATCACGGCAGTCCGCAGGTGGGCCTGGATCGGGACGTTCCTGATCGGGGCCGGGTTGTACGTCGCCGTACTGGCGGTGCTCGCCGACACCGGCAACCCGAACCTCTTCCCGACGTTGATCCTGCTCGGCGCGCTGGTCGTACCGCTGACGTTCGTGACGTTCGCGGCCGGGCGCTCAGGCCGTTGGCTGATCGACGGGCCAACGCTCGGTGGATGCTTGCTGTTCGGTGGCGTGGTGGGCGTGGTCGTCGCCGGTCTGCTCGAGTACGACGCGATGCGCCGGCTCGGGACGCTGCCGATGGTCGGCGTCGGGCTGATCGAGGAGGCGGCCAAGCTCGTCGTACCCGCGATCCTGGTTGTCTTCTTCGGGCATCGGTACCGGGTCTCGATCGGGCGCGGGATCATCATCGGCGTCGCGGTCGGCACCGGGTTCGCGGTGCTGGAGACGATGGGCTACGCGTTCGTCGCGCTGTTGCAGTCGGGCGGGAATGTCGGCGCGGCCGAGCAGACGCTGTTCATCCGCGGCCTGCTGGCGCCCGCCGGGCACGCGGCCTGGACGGGGCTGACCTGCTGGGGGCTGTGGCGGTTCGTGATGGAGCCGACCGGCAGGCACTTCGCCGGCTTCCTCGGGATGTATGCGCTCGCTGTCGCGCTGCACTCCACCTGGGACGGCATCGGCGGACGGATCACGTACTTGGTCGTCGGAGTGATCTCGATCGGACTGCTGCTGTACGGTCTGAGGCGCGCGCAGCGAAAGGATCTGCTCCATGCCGGACCTGCCTGACTTCCGCCTCGAGACGTACTTTGCGCAGTGGGAGTTCAAGGCCCGCTATCACCTGACCGCCTCGGACGCGCAGACGCTGCCGATGGCCGAGCTGCTCGCGATGGCCGACGCAGACGACCGGGCGCGCTGGGAGTCGCTCGACCTCGGCTACACCGAGACCCGCGGGCTGCCTCCGCTCCGCGAGGAGATCGCGGCGACGTACGACAACGCCCACCCCGACGACGTGCTGTGCTTCGCGGGCGCCGAAGAGGCGATTTACCTGGCGATGCGGACGTTGCTCGAGCCGACCGACCACCTCGTCGTGATGACGCCGAACTACCAGGCCGCCGAGACGGTGCCGCTCGCGGTCTGCGAGGTGACCGGCGTACCGCTGCGCCCCGAGGACGGCTGGGCGCTGGACGTCGACGCGATCGAGCGCGCGCTCCGCCCGAACACGCGGATGGTGTCGGTCAACTTCCCGAACAACCCGACCGGAGCAGTCCCGCCACCGGACGTCTGGGCCCGCCTGGTGCAGCTCTGCGACGACCGCGGCATCACGTTGTTCTCCGACGAGGTCTACCGCGGGCTCGAGGCCGCGCCCTTGCCGCAGGCAACGGACCTTTCGAGGACGGCGATCTCGCTCAACGTGATGTCCAAGGGGTACGGACTGCCCGGCCTGCGGATCGGGTGGATCACCTGCCGGGATCGCGCCGTCCTGGATCGGCTCGACCGCGCCAAGCACTACACGACGATCTGCAACGCCGGGCCGAGCGAGGTGCTGGCGCTGATCGCACTGCGCGCGCGGGACCGGATCCTCGGGCGCAACCGCGGCATCATCGCGGAGAACGTGCCGCTGTTCACCGAGTTCTTCGAGCGGTACGCCGACCTGTTCGAGTTCAGCGCGCCGGACGGTGGCTGCGTCTGCTACCCGCTGTACCTCGGCGCGGACGGTGTCGAGGCGATGTGCGCGAACCTGGTCGACCAAGCCGGCGTACTGCTGCTCCCGGCCGGGATGTACTCCTCCGAGCTCACGCCGACGCCGACGGACCGCTTCCGGCTCGGGATCGGACGGCGCGGACCGGCCGAGGCGCTGGCGGTCTGGGCGGACTGGCTGGACGCGCGAGACCGCCCGGTCGCCAGGTGAGACGCTCACGCTGAGCCATGGACAACGCGTGCCCAAGTGAGTACGGTCCGTAAACGGCGTCCGCCCAACGCCACCGAGTCGGTGAGGTGCCGCCCGCCAGTGGTGCCTCGCTGGTAGGTGGGCGAGCAGGCTGGGGCGATACGTCACGGCTTGATGGGGGCCCACTTGCCCAGGTGGGGTGCTGAATGACACTCACTCGTTCAGCGCCCCACCGGTTCAACTCTTGTTTGTTAGGTCGCCCGGGAAGCTGGGCAGACTGATCTGCGTCCGGTCCCCACCCGCCCCTGGGAGTACCTGTGCCACGACTATTCCGTCCGACGCTGCTTGTCACCGCCGTACTAGCGTTGCTCGGCTTCGGCGTTACGCCGTCGAATGCCGCCATCTCCATCACCGTCGCCACCGCGATCGGCCGCCAGGACGGTTCGACCGCATCGGTCACCGGGTACGTCGTCGGTCAGCCGACCGCGACCAGCACGGTTGTCCGGAGCAACTTCCCGAACGACTACGCGCTGGCGCTCGCCGATTCTGCCTCGCAGACCAGTACGTCGTCGATGCTCTACGTGCAGATCCCGTCCGCGTTCCGCGCGTCGTACGGGCTGCAGAGCAATCCCGGCCTGCTCGGCAAGCAGATCACTGTGACCGGCACGCTGGCCGCGTACTTCTCGCACCCGGGCCTGAAGAACGGCACCGCCTTCAGTGGCGGCGGCTCGTCGGACCCCGGTGATCCGGGCGATCCCGGTGACTACTACGCCGGGGCCGAGGGCAAGACCGGTGCCGCGCTGAAGTCCGCGCTGCACACGATCATCTCGCAGCAGACCAAGCTCACCTACGACCAGGTCTGGGATGCGCTCGAGGTCACCGACCAGGACCCGAACAACAGCAACAACGTCATCGAGGTGTACTCCGGCCGCTCGATCGCGAAGAGCAGCGAGGGTGGCGACGTCGACGACTGGAACCGCGAGCACGTCTGGGCCAAGTCGCACGGTGACTTCGGCACCGCGACCGGACCGGGCACCGACATCCACCACCTGCGTCCCGAGGACGTCTCGGTGAACTCGGCCCGGGGCAACCTCGACTTCGACAACGGCGGTACGGCGGTTGCCCAGTGCACCGGGTGTACGGCCGACTCGGACTCGTTCGCGCCCCGCCCGGCGGTCCGCGGTGATGTCGCGCGGATGATCTTCTACATGGCCGTCCGCTACGAGGGCGACGACGGCTTCGCGAACCTGGAGCTCAACGACCAGGTCGGCAACGGGACCGCGCCGTACATCGGCAAGCTGTCGGTGCTGAAGGCCTGGGCGGCCGGCGACCCGCCGGACGCGTTCGAGAAGAACCGCAACGAGGTCATCTACAACCAGTTCCAGCACAACCGCAAC
>DASSDE010000019.1:0-7693 GCA_035697365.1 Kribbella sp.
GACTCCTGGTCGAGCGGCACCTGACTGTCACCGCCGAACACGGTCACGTACAGGCGCTTCGGGTCCAGGCCGAGGCGGGTGGTGAGCAGCTCGTACCCCCACTGCAGGGTCTGGCGGCTCCCGTAGTCCCCCAGCGACCACGAGCCGAGCATCTCGAACACGGTCAGGTGGGTCGGGTCCCCCACCTCGTCGAGATCGGTGGTGCGCAGGCATCGCTGCACGCCGGTGAGTCGGCGCCCCAGTGGATGTGGTTCGCCTTCCAGATAGGGCGTGAGCGGATGCATGCCGGAGGTTGTGAAGAGCACCGGATCACCGAGCCGCGGGATGAGCGTGGACCCGGTCGTCGGGACGTGGTCGTGGTCGACGAAGAAGTCGATGAAGGTCCTGGTGATGTTCATGGTTCGTGTCCTTGTCAGTACAGGACCGGAACCAGACCACCGGCTACAGAAACGACAAAACCGGCGAACCGTTTCCGGTCGCCGGTGGGAGAAGCAGAGAAAGTCAGGCCGCGGCAGCCGGAGAGCATGAAGCTCGTACGGCTGCGGCAAGTCGGAACATTCGGTGCATGTCAACAACAGTACACGACCATCGCCACCGCCTGTCCACCAGTACTCCCCCAGTCACACGTCGAGCAGCTCTCTCAGGACCGCGCCCGAACGACTCCAGCTCCACTCGGCCTCGACCCACTCTCGGCCGGCCGCGCCCAGCGCCTCACGGTCCTGTCGGTTTGTCAGCAATCCGACGATGCGCGCACCGACCGCGACCGGGTTGTACGGGTCGACCAGATAACCCGTCGTACCGTGCCGAACCGTGTCGGCCGCGCCCCCGGAGTCACCGACGACCACCGCCTTACCCGCAGCCGAGGCCTCCAGCGTGACGATCCCGAGCGCCTCCGGCTCCAGCCCGAACCGCCGGGTCCGGCACGGCATCGCGAATACATCGGCCGCATCGACGTACGGCGGGATCTCGGCCCAGGGCACCGGCCCGGTGAACTCCACCGCCTCCGCGATCCCGTGCCGGACCGCCAACTCCTCGAGGTACTCGCGATCCGGGCCGCCGCCGACGAGCAGCAACCGCGCATCCGGCACCGCCTGGAGGACGCGCGGCCAGGCGCTGATCAGCGTGTCCTGCCCCTTTCGCCGGATCAACCGGGACACGCACACCACCACCGGAACGCCTTCCAGCCCGAGCCCCTGACGGATCTGTTGGCCACCGCAACCAGGATGGAAGCGACCACTGTCGACCCCCGGCGTGAGCCGCCGCATCCGCTGCACGGCCCCCGGCGACAGCGCGGGCGCGATCTGCTCCGCACACCAGGACGACACGGTGGTCAGCGTGTCCGCCGCATCCCCGATCCGCCGCAGCGCCTGCCGTGCACCCGGCACGCCGGCCCACCAGGTCTCGTGCCCGTGAGTCATAGCGACGATCCGGCGCGCCCCCGCCCGCCGCAACGCCGGACCCATCAACCCGAGCGGCGCAGCGGCCCCGAACAGGATCCGGTCCGCTTCGTACTCGCGCATCAACTGCACAGCACGACGGGTACTGCGGGCGGTCGGCAACAACATCGGCGTACGGTCCCGGATCACCGGGAACGGCAGCGTCGCGTCGTACGCCGCGGCGCCGGGCTCGCGGGATGTGTAGACGACCACGTCCGGCAGTTCGTCGCAGAGCGACCGGACGAACGTCTCGATGCCGCCCTGCCGCGGCGGGAAGTCGTTGGTGACGACCAGGACGGTCATCGTCTCGCCAGCGGCGGGACGATGACGCCGTTCTGTGCCGCCCATGCCCGGCCCATTGCGATTCGCTCCGGCGGCGTCGGGTGGGTCGCGAACATCCAGTACCGCCAGGCGCTCGGGTCCAGGCCGGAGATGTTCCGGACGGCCAGATCGCGCTGCATCGCTACGAAGTCCTGCGGGTCGTTCGTCAGTCGCAGTGAGTGGTAGTCGGCCCGCGCCTCGATCTTGCGGCTGACCAGATTCTGTACGGGGCCGCCCAGTGTCGTCGCGACGACCATCAGCGCGACGAACAGCCCGGCCCGCCGCGGGTCGGACATCCGGGCCCCGAGCAACAAGTACAGGAGGACGACGCCGAACGCCGTTGCGAGAACGCCGATCAGCGTGCCGTGCAGTACGTCATCCTCCGCCGCGTGTCCGAGCTCGTGAGCGACCACGAGCCGGACCTGTGCGGGCGGGGTGTCCTTCAGCAGCGTGTCGTACACGACGAGCCGGCGCGTCGATCCGAAGCCGGAGACGTACGCGTTCAACGCTGTCGTCCGCTTCGACGCGTCCGCGACCAGAACGTCCTTGACCGGTACGCCGTCCTCGTCCGCGAGCTTGAACAGGTCGTTGCGCAGGGCACCGGCCGGCATCGACGTGAAGTTGTTGAACCGCGGCTCGACCAGCACCGGGTACGCGAACGAGACGCCGAGCACGAGCAGTGCCGCAATGATTGCGCCCGGCAACCACCAGCGGCGCTGCGATCGTTTCGCCAAGGCCATCAGGACGACCGCGATCACCGCGACGCCGAGCGATGTGAGCAACCAGTTCACGCCGCGGTCCCAGACCCACAACCGCCAGTTCTCCACCGAGAGCCCGTACTTCAGGCTGACCCGTTCCGCGAGCACGTCGGTCGGCACGGTGAGCAGGTTCGTGATGAGGGCGATCCCGGCGACCACGACAGGTACGGCGAGGAACCACGGGCGGACGCGCAGCGCGTCGTACATCCGGCGCCCCAGCGGGCTGAAACCGATCGCCAGCGGAATCACCAGCGAGAGGATCCAGGACGTCGTCGACCACTTGAGGATCTCGTGCCGGAACGCGTTCTGGCGGGCGATCTCCGCAGTGCTGAAGTCCAGCGCGGCGTCCGGCTTCGGCAGGTCGATCAGGTGCCACGGTGTGGTGACGGCGATCGTGAAGACCAGTGCGAGCGCGAGCAGACCACCCGTGGCACGCGGCGCCCACGAGCCTTTAGTCACCTGCCAGCCTCTCGAGGTACTTCTGCCATTGGACGACGAACTCGGCCTCGGTCATCCCGAGCACCGACTTGAACGCATCGGCGAGCCCGGTCGAGCTCTTCGACGCGTGGACGGCGCGGTAGAACGCGACGAGCTTGTCCTGTCCCTCACGCTCGGCGATCAGCCGGCAGGCCAGCCACGCCGACTCGTACGCCTGTGGCAGCTCGGTCGCCGACGCCGCGAACGCCTCGGGTGTCGGCAGTCCTGCCGGCACGTGCCCGGCATGGACCGCCTTGAAGAGTTCCTTGGCCGCCGAGTCGTCCTGAACCGGTACGGCGGTGAACGCGACGTAGTCCGCGAACCCCTCGGCCAGCCACAACGGAACCGGTGAGGCCGTTGCGTTCGACGCGACATGGGTGGTCTCGTGGGTCAGCACGATCCGGCGGCCCTGCTTGCCGAGCTCCTCGAACAGCTTCGGGTTCGCGACGATCCGCACCGGTGCACCGACCGCCGGCGTGTCCAGCTCGGCCATCGTGACGGCCGCGATCTGGGTGTACGTGTTCGGCTTGGCGCCGAGGATGCCCTCCATCTGAGCCTGTTTGGCGGGCAGGAAGATGATCACCTTCTGCCGCCACTTCTTGCCCCAGACCTTGCTCACCGACTCGACCGCCTTGTCGGCGACCGAGACGTAGCTCCTCGCCTCCGACTTCGCATCGGAACCGGCATCCAGGCTGACCACGAGACTGTGCTCGCCCTTGGCGATCTCGATCGCGCCGAACGCCCACACCGGACGCCGCTGCCCCGCCGCGAACCGCTCCGAGAACGAGGCGGCGTAGGTCTTCCCGTCGCGGGTGACGAACGTCACCGGGAGCGTCTCGCGGGCCGGCGTGACGTCGAACCCGGAGAGCTGCCAGGAGACCTCGACCTGCGCGAGCCAGGACTGCGTGCCGCCGAGCTGGGCCTGCCGGTCCGGCGTCAGCGCGCCCTCGTCGTCGCTCACGTAGCGCAACTGGAACGTTCCGAGCGGGAGCGCACTCAGGTTGCTGAAGATCGTCCGGGCGCTGGTCCGGAAGGCCGGCGTCTTCGGGTCGATGGCGTTCAGGAACTCGGTACGGTCGTCGTGCGCGACCGCGTCGGCCATCTTCTGCAGGACGGCCTCGCCGGCGACGGCGCGCTGGACGCCGGCCTGTGCCTGGTCGGGCGTGCTCGGAGTCGCGGACGGTGGCTGGTGCGCGCCCGGCGCGTTCGGGTCCGCGGGTGCGTTGGCGATGTGCTGCAACCCGGCGTACCCGGCCCCGGCGACCAGGCAGACGGCCAGGCCGAGGGCGACCTTCTTCAGGATCGGCGCGAGCGGCGGGCGCTGCGGATCCGGCTCCTGACCGTGATCGAGCGGCTCCTGTGGGTCACCGTCGGACGGGATCATCGGCAGCGGAACCGTATCGCCGTGCTCGTCGATCACCTCGGCCCCTCGCTGCTCACCTGCCCCTGTCAGGCGGGACACCCGGCCTCCTTCGACACTACGGCATCGCCACTGCACGACGCCGTCAGGTCACACCGTGACATGACTCGGCTCCGGGGAAGAGCCCCCGGAGCCGCAGAGTATGTCAAAGGTCTCAGGTCAGCCCGGACGGACCATCGTGTTGATCGGCATCTCGTCGAGCGGGGCGATCTCCACGCTCTTGCCCGGCCGCGGGGCGTGCACGATCCGGCCGTTGCCGAGGTACAGGGCGACGTGGCTGATCGGGCTGTAGTAGAAGACCAGGTCGCCCGGAGCGAGCTCGGACCTGCTGACCCGGCGGCCCTCACCGGCCTGCGCCTTCGAGGAGTGCGACAGCGAAACGCCGGCCTTGGCCCACGCGTACATGGTCAGGCCGGAGCAGTCGTACGAACTCGGGCCGTCGGCACCCCACACGTACGGGTCGCCGAGCTGGGACAGCGCCGCGTTGATCGCGATCGCGCCGCGGCCGCTGGCCGGAATGTTCGGCAGGTCCTTGTCGTCGCTGGTCCGCTCGCTGTCCCGGGTCGCGCGCTCCTTGCGCGCGTCCTCCGCGGCCTGCTTGTTCTCTTCCTCGATCCGCTTGCGGTCGGCCTCGCTGAGCTTGTCGAGGACCTTCTGGGCGTTGTCGAGGTTCGTCTGGAGCTGCTTCTTGAAGCCGTCCTGCTTCGCCTGCACCGCCTGCAGCGCCGACAGCTCGGTCTGCTCGCTCGCCTGCAGGTCGGTCAGCTTGCCCTGCGCGATCTGGTACCGACGCAGTGCCGAGTTCTGCTGGCCGGCGAACGCCTGGGCGGTGGAGGCCTGGCTGAGGAACTGGTCCGGGTTGTTGGACAGCAGCAACTGCGCTGTCGTGGAGATGCCCGAGGTCTGGTAGCCGGCCACCGCGAGGGAGCCGATCTGCCGCTTCACCGCGTCCACCTGGCCCTGCTGCTTGGCGATACCGGCCTTGAGCGCGTTCACCCGCGCCTGGGAGGCGGTGATCTGACTGCGGAGGTCGTTCGCCGACTCACCGGCCACTTCGGCCTGGTGCTCGAGGGCGGCGACCTGCTTCTTCGCATCCGCCAGGGTGGGCTTGGGGTCGGCGTCCGCCGCTCCCTGGATCAGGAACACACCCGCGGCGACTGCCGTGCTGGTGATGGCGGCGAGGGCGATTCCCTTGGTGCGGTTGACGCGTCCGATGGACACAGCCCGGTCGGTCCCTTCCTCTGCTCGCGCCGTCCCCGTTGACCTGGCTCGCCACGGACATCACGTCCGTGGGATCCGCCGGATCACTCCCTCGGCTTGCTGCTGCCCGGTCGGCCGGAGCGGCCGACACCCTGAGGCAACGAGAGGTAACAGTAGTGACCGTTTCGTGACCAGTGCAATTCGCCCCTCGGGTTTGATCGAAAATTAACGAAGCCGGTCCGCTGCCAAACGACCGTTTCGCCTGTCGTCACAGGGGTTTCGGCACGATGGTCCTGACATACCGGCAGAGTCAGCCGGTCTGCTCCTCGGGCGCGGCGGGATCGATGCTGTCCACCGCGTGCACCAGGCGCAGCGGTGGAACCAGACCGGACTCGGCCAGCGCGTCCAGGGCCGCCTTCTCGTCGTCGTCGATCCGCAGGTTGCCGGAGCGCTCCGCGGAGAATCCGAGGACCACCGTGACCACGCAGTCCTGGCAGCCCGGACCCTTCATCACACATGCGTCGCAGTCGATCAGCACAACATCCTCCAAGTGGGGAAGCACCCGGACTTGCATCCGGCTGAGAAGGACGCTAGAGAACCCCGCCGACAGTTTCTGGTGCCGGACAGGCCCTAAGGCCTGGCGATGCGCGCGATCAGACTGGTGGCGGAGAGTGCGCGGGCGCCGAGTTTGATGGTGCTGTCGGCAACTTCGCGGTCGGTGGAGACGACCACGACGGGGCGGCCCGGCGGCTCCGCGCGGACCAGTTGCCGGATCACCTCGTCCGCGATCACTCCGGCCGGGCTGAACCGCACCCGCACCCCGCGCGGCGAGTTCAGTTGCACCGGCCCGGACATCTCGGCACCGTCGAACACCACTGTGACCTCCACGCGACGCTGGGCCACCAGCGCTCCCAATGCGGTCACCAGACGCTGACGCTGCGAGTGCAGCGGCGAGTTGGGCCAGGCGGTCTTCGTCACGTTGTAGCCGTCGATGATCAGATGCACCTGGGGCAACGACAGCAGCTCGTCGAAGAGCGCCGGGTCGTCTTCCGGCGCCGTACGTCCGACCGGGGCCGCGTCGGGCTCGGAGCCGGCCACGGTGTCCGCCGGACGGAGCTCTCCCCCGGGCGGCAGCGCCAGCTCGCGGCGGAGCCCACTCGCTGCCTCCAGCAACGTGTCGAGCAACAGCCTGGTACGCGTCGTCGCGAGCTCCCGCTCCTGTCCCGCCGTACGCCGAGCGGCGTGCTCGACCGCCTCCAGTTCGGTGATGCGGGTACGGAGCTTGCGCAGCTCACGCTCAACCTCGGCACGGGCCGCGTCGACCCGTTCGTCCGCGGTCTCGGCCTCCTTGGTGCGTTGCTCGACCTCGGTCTGCAGGCCGGTGATGCGCTGCCGGGCCTCGTTGAGCTTGCGGCGCAGCGTGACGTTCTCGCCCTTGAGCTCGTTGACCTGTTCACGAAGCCGTTCGCGGACCTGGCGGGTCTCGGTGCGGGCGTGGTCGAGCTGGTCGGACAGCCGGTCGACGACGGCAGCATCGGCGCGCGGGTTCTCCACCGGGACCTGGGCGGCCGCGGTGACAAGCTGCTCCCAGCCGTCCGGACGGAGCAGGTACGCGAGTGCGGCGACCTCGACCGGGTCGGCGGCAGGTACCGGTACGCCGTCCGCGATCGCGTCGCCGAGCTCCGGGTGCGCACGCCGCACCTCGAACGCGGTCAGCTTGCGGAAGTGGTCGTCGGTCTCCAGGATCGGCCCGAGGACCGAAGCGGACAGCTTCGCGCGTTTCGCCGGCGCGAAGCTTGCGAACCGGCGCAGTGGCGCCGGGATGTCGGTCGTCGGGAGCTGGCCGAGGGCGTGCGCGGCCAGCGTCAGAACACGTTGCCGGACCGGTTCAGGCAAAGTCGTAGCGGCGGAGCTCGCGGCGGTGCCGGCCTCAGTCACCGGTCCGCTGTCCGGCCGGAACGGCGGCCCGAACGGGCCGGTGACGCAGACCACAGCGACCGGGCCCGGGGCCCTGATCCACGGTGATCGCCTGTGTACGCATACAGAGAGCCTAGTCGACTCGCAGGCGTGTCACCTGCGGA
>DASSDE010000020.1:0-2139 GCA_035697365.1 Kribbella sp.
ATGTCGCGGACCGGTGCCGGGCGGGAGATTCATTTGGTGCTGCAGGGTGAGCTTTCCGGTTGCGAGCGTGTACGTGTAGATCGTGTCAGTGCCGAGATCGACGCTGAGTACGTATTCATCGGCCCGTACCACCTGGTGCGCATGCGGCGCGGATCCTTCGTGTGGGACCAGATCAGTTTGTTGCCCGAGGCTACCGTCGGGGTTGATCGGGTGCACCGCGATGTCGCCCGATCCGTAGTTCGCGGTCAGCAGGTGGTGGCCGATCTTGGTCAGGTGACAGGCGCCTGATCCCTTTGTAGGTTGACGATTCAGCATTCGGGGTGTCGCGGAGATGTCGATTGCCGTGACGGCGCCGGTCTCCTGCTCGTTCACCGCGTACAGGAAGTTGCCCGTGCGGATCACAAAGGACGGGTCCGGTACGTCGATCGTTCCGGTCTTCGTGATCCGGCCCTCGGCGTCGTACGTCGCGATGCCGATCCCGTTGCCATACGTCCCGAGATACATCGTGCCGCCCGCGCCGGATCCCTCACGGCGCAAGGGCTCCTGGGTGACGCGGTGGTGGATCGGAACGATTGCCGCACTGAAGCCGAGGAGCGCCCGGCGGGTGATGCTCACGCGGCCACCGGGACGGTGAACCACGCCGGATCACCGGCCGGCGAGCTGAACGTCACCGTCGAGCCGACCACGCTCCGCCCGAGGTAGCGCGGATCCACGGTGTCCACGATGAGTACGAGATGATGCCCGGCCGGCACCTCCCAGCTCGTCGCTTCCAGTTGTACGTCGATCGCGACCGCCTTTCCGGGCGTCGCGCCGCGCAACGTGTAGGCCTTGTGCGTGATGAGCGAGCCGACTCCGAGCGCGTCGACGTCGTACAGGTATGCGAACAACGACGTACTCGCCGCAGAGGGCTTCACGGTGACGTGCAGCTTCGGCGTGCCGTTCACGACCGTCTTCTGGTCGACTGCCGGCGCGGACCAGACTCCAGCGAACGCCCGGCTCACCAGCGGCGTCGCCACCCCGGTCGGGATTGTCAACAATCCTTGCAGCGCCCCGGAAACCAGCGCGACTCCGCTGTCCGCGACCGTCGGTACGCCCGCGCCGATCGACCGGCTCCATCCCGCCGACGCTTTGCCCTGTAGCGCGCCCGCCTTGCTCAAGTACGACGTATGCCCCTGACCGACCGCTGCCCAGTTCGAGTAGCCGCGCCAGACGCCACGCTGCGACTTCACCTGCACCGGAGCCTCCTGATCGGCGCCGTTGTTCGCGCCGGTGAGGTAGTGCCGCAGCCAGCCGGCGAGCTCGTCCCAGGTCTCGTTCGGCAGCCCGATCGCTCCGCTCGCCTCCGGCGTGGCGTGATCGCCGTGCGCCAGCAGCAATCGCTTCGGCGTGGTCAGCCTGGTAAAGAAGTCCGTGTACTGCGAGGGCGGGAAGATCGAGTCCTCGAACGCATTCGCCAGGAACACCGCAGGATTGTTCGCGTTCAGATTGTCGACCATCGTCGCCGCCGACCGCACCGGCGACAACTGCTTGGCCTCCGCGATCGCGCCGTCGAAGTCACCCGTGACGAACTTTGTCTGCAGCGCCGCCATCTCCGGCCCGGGGCGCCCCGTGACGTTGCCCAGGGCAAGCAGCCCGGTGACGGCCTGGAGTGCGACCGTGTCGTTCGGGTCCAGCGAGCGGATCAGGTCCGCCCAGCCGCTCATCGCACCGACAGCCTTGATCCGCGGGTCCTTCGCGGCCGCGAGCAGGGACGTACCGGCGCCGTACGAGATCCCCACCGCCGCGACCCGACCGGTGTCGGCAGGCGTGTGCTGAGCGGCCCAGTCGATGACCTTGCTGACATCGGCGACCGTCGGCGGTCCGGCGATGTCGATCCCGCCGCCGGTGTCCCAGAACCCGCGGCTGGAGTACGAGATCACCTGGAACCCGGCCGTCGCGAGCTTCGCTCCCTGCCCGACGTACTCGACGTTCGGCACTCCCCAGCTCGACGGCATCACCACGAGCGGGAACGGCCCGTCGCCCTGCCCGGTCGGCGTCAGGACGACCGCTCCGATCCCGATCCCGTCCGCGCCGGGGATGCGCTCGTACGACGTACTGAAGCCGGCGGCGGCCTGACTGGCATCAGCCCGTGGACCTGGT
>DASSDE010000021.1:0-2881 GCA_035697365.1 Kribbella sp.
GCGATCGCCTTCATCGCCGGCGAGTCCTCCTGCCGGGACGCGAACCGCGCGAACAGCGCCGCCGAGATGGCCGGCACCGGGACGGCGTGGTCGATCGCGGCCTCGACGGTCCACCGGCCCTCGCCGGAGTCGTCGGCGTAGCCCTTGATCTTCTCGAGGTGGTTGTCGTCGTCGAGCGCGTTCACCAGCAGGTCGAGCAGCCAGGAGCGGATCACGGTGCCCTCGCGCCAGGACTGGAACGCCTGCGGCACGTTGTCCACGATGTCGGCGGCCTCGAGCAGCTCGTAGCCCTCGGCGTACGCCTGCATGATCCCGTACTCGATGCCGTTGTGGACCATCTTCGAGAAGTGGCCCGCACCGACCTTGCCGGCGTGCACGAACCCGAACTCGCCCTCGGGCTTGAGCGCCTCGAAGATCGGCATCACGGTGTCGACGGTGGCCTTGTCGCCACCGCACATCAGGGCGTAGCCGTTCTCCAGGCCCCAGACGCCGCCCGAGACGCCGCAGTCCACGAACTGGATGTCCTTCTCGGCGAGCTGGGCGGCCCGACGGGTGTCGTCGGTCCAGCGGCTGTTGCCGCCGTCGATGACGATGTCGCCGGGGGAGAGCAGCTCGGCCAGCTCGGTGACGACCGGGTCGATGGCCTGCACCGGCACCATCACCCAGACGACCTTCGGCTGACCGGAGGCGGAGAGCTTGCCGACCAGGTCGGCAAGGTCCTTGGCGTCGGAGATGTCCTGGTTGTGATCGAAACCGACCACGGTGTGGCCGGCGTTGCGGATCCGCTGGCGCATGTTGCCGCCCATCTTGCCGAGACCGACAAGGCCGAGCTCCATCTGAATCCCCTTGTTCTGTTGACTTTCAGCTGTTCAGGCGGACCGGCATCAGCACGTACCGGAATTCGCTGATCGGTTCGCCGTCGAAGTCCCTGACACCGGTCAGTTCGGCCGGCTTCGTCGCCTGCGTGAAGGCCAGGTGCGCGACCGGCGTACCGATCGCGCCGAGACCGTCTAGCAGGTACGTCGGGTTGAAGCCTACGGTCACCGGATCGCCGACGACCCGCGCCTCCAGCGACTCGGACGCCTGCGCCTCGTCGCCGCTGCCGGCGTCCAGCGTCACGGTGTCCTCGTCGAAGGTCAGCCGGACCGGTGCGTTCCGCTCCGCGACCAGGGCGACGCGCTTGACCGCCTCGACCAGGGTCGCGGTGTCGATCCGCACCCGGGTCGCGATCGCCGAATCGGTCGGGATGATGCCGCGGACCTTCGGGAACTCGCCGTCCAGCAGCCGGGTGGTGGCGCGCCGGTTGCCGCCGGACACCTGACCCTCGAAGCCGACGATGCCGTCACCGGTGCCCGGAGCGGCCAGGGAGACGATCACGTCGGAGCCGGTCATCGCCTTGGCGGTCTCGGACAGCACCCGGGCCGGCACCAGCGCGGCGGCCGAGGCGTCGGGGGACTGCGGGTTCCACTCCAGCTCGCGGATCGCCAGCCGGTACCGGTCGGTGGCCAGCAGGGAGATCGTCGAACCCTCGATCTCGACCCGGACACCGGTGAGGACCGGCAGCGTGTCCTCCCGCCCGGCCGCCGTGACGACCTGCGAGACGGCCTGGGCGAAGACCTCGGCCTTCACCGTGCCGCTGGCCGCCGGAAGCTCTGGAAGGGCCGGATATTCCTCTGTGGGAAGCGTCTGGAGCGTGAACCGCGAGCTGCCACAGGTGACCTGTGCCTTCGCGCCGTCCACGGCGACGTCCACGGGCTGGTTCGGGAGGCTCTTGGAGATGTCGGCGACAAGCCGGCCGGAGATCAGGCACTTGCCTGCGTCCGCGACCTGTGCGGGCACCGTGACCCGGACCGAGGTCTCGTAGTCGAAACCGGACAGGGTGATCTGCCCGTCCTCGGCCTCGACCAGAAGGCCGGCGAGGATCGGAACGCTGGGACGACTGGGCAAGCTGCGCGCGGCCCAGGCCACCGACTCGGCCAGTACGTCGCGCTCGACGCGAAACTTCACCGCTGGGTGCCTCCTGTTTCGGCTGTGTGCCAGGCAGATCCTGCCACGGACAAGTGTGCTGTGCGCCAATCGGGCCGGACGAGGCGCTTCGGGCGGGTCGCGTCGGCGTCGTACCGCTGGTGGTTTCGGTGCTGCTCTGGGTGCTGCTCGTGGTGCTTGTGGGAACAGCCTGACAGGTCCGGCAAGCCGGCGCGAGATCGGGGTTTTCCCCAGGTTGGGCCGCTCGATCGTTTTGTGGCCTTCGAGCTCTCTATAGATTCCATAGTGTTCTTCGCACCGGTGGATACTGTGGAAAAGCGACGACTTCGCAGGTCAGACCACGAATTGCCATGTGGACGCCGTGTGGACGGCGCCCGCTTCGGTTGAGGACAGCCGTGGACGAAGATTTCTGTCCCCACAGCCGATCCACAGCCACAGCGGGGGTTTCCCACAGTTTTCCACAGCTGCGTCCCCAACCTGTGCGTCCTGATTACTGCTGTTTTGCCTGGTGTTTGATCCGGTTGGTCAACTCGGTGACCTGGTTGAAAACGCTGCGTCGCTCGGACATCAGCTGCCGGATCTTGCGCTCGGCGTGCATCACGGTGGTGTGGTCGCGGCCGCCGAACTGCTGACCGATCTTCGGCAGCGACAGATCCGTCAGCTCGCGGCACAGATACATGGCGATCTGCCGTGCGGTCACCAGGACGCGGCTCCGGCTCGAACCGCACAGGTCATCGATCGAGAGGCCGAAGTACGACGCGGTCTGGCCCATGATCATGCTCGCGGTCACCTCGGGCTTGCTGCCCTCGGGGATCAGGTCCTTCAGCACGATCTCGGCGAGGCTCAGATCGACCGGCTGCCGGTTCAGGCTGGCGAACGCGGTGACGCGGATCAG
>DASSDE010000022.1:0-3281 GCA_035697365.1 Kribbella sp.
GGTACGTTGCCAGACGCAACTACCTGGCGCGACGCAGTGGCCGGTAGCGACGTCTTGTTCCATCTTGCCGCCGAGACCGACATCTCCGCGGATCATGCGCGGCAGGAATTGGTGTCTGTCGGCGGCACCCTGGCGGCGGTGGAAGCAGCGCGCTTCGCCGGCGTACCCCGCTTCGTCCATTGTGGAACCGAGGCAGCGCTCCTGGCGGGCGATCCGCTGATCGAAGCCGACGAGACCGCACCACTGCGGCCGGACTCCGACGGCGTGTATTCAGCGGTGAAGGCCGAAGCCGAGAAGATCGTGCTCGCTGCGAATGCCGCGGACCTCGCCACGGTGTCGATCCGCCCGAGGTTCGTCTGGGGCCCCGAGAGCATGCTCATCGAGGGCCTCGTGGCGTCCGTCAAGGCTGGACAGTTCGCGTGGATCGAGGGCGGGCGGTTCACCACTGACGTGACGTACGTGGACAACGTCGTCGAAGGCCTGCTGCTCGGATGGCAGCGCGGCCGGCCCGGCGAGGCCTACTTCGTGACCGACCAGCACCGGGTTGTCCTACGCGAGTTCCTGGAAACCCAGTTCGAGATCTACGGCGTGGACGGGCCGATTCCTGAGCTCGATGCCAAGACGGCGGCCGAAGTGATTCCCGTACCGGCTCGGTGGTTCCTGGGGCAGCCGTGCACCCTGCGGACGGACAAAGCGGTAGCCGAACTCGGCTATGCGCCGATCGTTTCGCAGGCCACCGGGCTTGAGGCCGTGAGGGCCTCCGTGGCTGTTCAGTACTGAACGACAGACTTCTCGCTGGTGGTCAGAAAGGGAACGAATGCTGATGTACGACAAGGTGAAGTGGCCTGAGCAGTACCACCCGAAGGTCTCGGCGATCTACGCGCTCAATGACATCGACGTGTCAGCTCCGCCGGAGAAGGTCTGGGAGCTTCTCGTCGACGCCGAGAACTGGTCTGACTACTTTCCCCCCGAGGACCAGGTCAGGATCTTGGGCGGTGAGCGGAGACTGGCGCTCGGAAGCAGGTACAGCCGGGTCACGGTTGGGTTTCCGATGAGCCTGCAGGTGACGGAGTTCGAGCCCTTCAGAAGGCTCTCGTGGGAGACCGTGGTCGACGGCGACGAGACCGGCTCCCGCGCCTACCACGGCTGGGTGATCACGCCGACCGACGACGGCTGTCACCTGCTGACCGAGGAAACTCAGCAGGGCGCCTTCTTCCTCGAGGAGCTCGGGCGCAAGCGTCCCGGTGCGCTGTACCGCTACCACCAGGAGTGGGTCGAATGCCTCGCTCGCGCCGCGGAGGCAGCCAGTGCTTGACTCCGCGGCTATTGACGAGAGTCTGGCGCGTCGCCGGCGGTGAGTTGAGCTTTCACGTCGCGAGGCACCCGGACGCCACGGGTGCCAAGACCGGCGACGAACCGGGCTGCGAGCGGGTCCAGCTCTCCGGGCGAGACCGCGACAAGTTGCCTGATCCAGCGTGGTGAGAAGGAGCGAACCGCTCCAGGCAGCCCGGCGCTGACCGCGCTGATCGGGGTCACGGCGACGCCCAGGCCGGCGGCGGCGAGCTGGGGTGCTGCTGCCGTGACCGAGGTCCGCATCACGGTTTCGGGGCGAACGCCGGCGCTGGTCAGCGATCGATCGAGCCAGCCGCTCAGGCCGTTGTCTGCAGCGAAGTGAACGAGCTGAACGCCGTCGAGGTCGCTCAAGGTCACTGAAGGCTGCTGGGCCAGGCGATGGTTGCTCGGCGCCGTCAGCACGATCTCTTCCTCGGTGACAAAAGTTGTCGTGTAGCGCTCGGAGACGGGACCCGGTACCAGCAGGATGTCGACCTCGTCGGAGTCGACGAGTCCGAGGAGCTCGCCCGGTACGACCGACTCTCGCAGGCTGATCGCCACCTGCGGGTGGCGGCGGTGCCAGTCGCGGATGACAGGGGCGAGCATCGGCACGGTCAAGCTCTGTGCGCAGGCCAGGCGCAGCGATCCTCCGGAAGCGTCGCCGGCCGCACGCGCCAGGCGGACAGCCGATGCGGCCGCCTCGATCGCCCGCCTCGCATCGGCAACGGCGGCTCGTCCGGCCGGCGTGAGTTTGACGCCCCGGGGCTCCCGACGAATCAGGGCGGTCCGGGTTTCCCGTTCCAGAGCAGCAAGCTGGTGTGACACGGCAGGTTGCGACGAATGCAGCATTCGCGCTGCCTGGGTGATGGATCCAGAGTCCGCGACCGCCACCAGACACTCCAACGCCCGCAACGAAGCCATTCACAAACCCTATCGCAAACCAACAAACGATAGAATTTACGAAGGTCATCGCCGGCTTCGTCTTGTGCTGGCTACGGTGGGGCGTTGCTGCTCCCTGACATAGGAGAAACTTGTGACCCTCCCGGCACCCGTCCAGGACCTGTGTGACCGCTTCCTGTTGTTGGCTGAGCGGGAGCTGCCGACGGGGCTGCTGACCGGGCTCTACCTCCATGGCGGGGTGGTGTTCGGCGAGTGGGCGCCGCGGGAGTCCGATGTCGACTTCGTTGCCACGCTGGCCCACCGGCCAGAGCGGGCTGAGCTGGAAGCCCTGCGTGGCGTCCACCAACAGATGGTGGCGTACTCCAAGATCCGCTTCGACGGGCCGCACCTGCTCGCCACCGACCTGGCGTGCGATCCGCGCACACTGCCGCCGCTGCCGGAGATGATCCCCACCAGGAATCTGGAGATTCTCGTCTCGCCGTCGCGGATGGTCACCTGGCACGAACTGGCCCAGGCCGGGATCACGATCACCGGCCCCGAGCTGTCCACTCTTCAGATCTGGACCGACCAGCAGGCACTGCGTGAGTACACCGTCGCCAATCTCGACACGTACTGGCGCCGCAACGCCGAGGGTCTGGCCCGGTCGACCCCCGCCGACCTTCCGACCGATCAGCGCGAACGCGAGTACCTGCTCACGCACTGCATCCTCGCCTCAGCACGGCTGGACCATTTCCTGGTCACCGGCGAGATGACCTCGAAGTCCCGGGCCGGCCGCTGGGCACTGACCCACTACGACGAGCGCTGGCATCGCGTACTGACCGAGGGCCTACACCTGCGCGACGCCACCGGCGCTTCTGCCTACACCGACCAAAGCGACCTCCTCGCGGACGTCCGCGACTTCCTGGCGCATGTTGTGGAGACCGCTACTGGCAATCCTGTAGCCCCGACCAACGCCTGATCACCATCGGGTCTATTGGCTTTCGGCTTTGGTTGGGCGGCGTTGGGTGATCCAGCCGGGGAGGTCGCCGATCGGGCGGTCGCCGGTCACC
>DASSDE010000023.1:0-2884 GCA_035697365.1 Kribbella sp.
CGCGAGCTGGAACCGCCACTTGTCGCCGTCCTTGGTGAACTGCGTGAGCTTGCTCTTGTCCAGCTGGTACACCGACTCCGGCTTGCCGGTCTCCGGCTGCGGGCGGCCGTAGTACCCGGTCATCACGAGCTCCGGGTTCAGGTCGTCGGGGAACACCGACACCGGTCCGTTCGGGCCGATGAACGAGGTCGGCAGGAAGTACCCCTCGAAGCCGAGCGTCATCGGCCGGGCGTCCGGCGCCTTGACCACGCCGAACGACGAGAAGTTCCCGTCCTGCGGCAGGAACGGCGCGGGCCCGGAGAACGCGACGTTCCCCTGTCCGTCGCGAACCGTCACGCGCGGCGCGTACCCGTGCCCGACCAGGAAGACACTGCTGCCGTCCAGCTTCAGCGGGTGGTTGACCTGGAGCAGGTACGACTTCTCGGGCGCGTCCGGCGTCTGCTGGTAGGACAGCTGCGCCTTGAACTCGCGGGCCGCACCCTTCTGCGGCCCGTCCTGCTGGAACTTCACCTGGAAGTCCTTCACGGTCAGCGAGAACGGCGGCAGGTCGTCGTCACCGCTGAACGCCCGGCCCGGTGTGAAGTCGTCGTACTGCGCGACGGTGTTGGAGAAACCGTTGCCGACGACAACCAGTACGGTGCCGCGGTAGCCGAACAGGGAGCCCCAGGCGACGCCGATCAGCGCCAGGATCAAGGAGAAGTGGAAGAGCAGGTTGCCGGCCTCGCGCAGGTAGCCACGTTCCGCCCCGATGGCCCCGTCGTAGGACTCGACGCGGAAGCGGCGGCGCTTGAGCTCGCGGGCCGCCACCTCCAGCATGTCGCCGGGGGCGTCCACCTCGAACCTCTGGTAGCCGGGCAGGCGGTTCAGGTTCCGCGGGGGCTTCGGCGGGCGGGCCCGCAAGGCCTTCAGGTACACGGAAAGCCGCGGTACGACACAGCCGATCAGCGAGATGAACAGCAGCAGGTAGATCGCCGAGAACCAGGCGGACTTGTAGACGTCGAACAGGCCGAGCTTGTCGTAGAGCGGGCCGAGCTTGGTGTGCGCGGTGAGGAAGTCCGAGACCTTGATCGGGTCGATCGGGGTCTGCGGGATCAGCGATCCGGGCACCGCGCCGAGCGCGAGCAGGAACAGCAGCACCAGCGCGGTCTTCATCGAGGTCAGCTGCCGCCAGCCCCAACGCAGCCAGCCGACCAGGCCGAGCGCGGGCGGCGGCTCGTTGCCCGAGTTCCCCGTCGGGGCGGTGATGTGGTCCTTGACCTCCTGATCGACATCGGTCATCTCAGACCGCCGATCCGAAGTTGGCGACCCACTGCCGCAGGTCCGCGGTCATCGCATCCCACACTCCCGTCAGCAGCAGCAGTCCCACCGCGATCATCAGTACGCCGCCGATCCGGATCACCAGCAGCTGGTGCTTGCGGACCCAGGCCACCGCGGCCAGCATCCGCCGGAAGGCCAGCGCCGCCACGATGAAGGGGATCCCCAGCCCGAGGCTGAACACCAGCGCCAGCGCGGCACCGCGCCCGGTGCTGCCCTCGGTCGTGGCCAGCGTCATGACGGTGCCGAGCGTCGGCCCGATACACGGCGTCCACCCGAATCCGAACAGTACGCCGAGCAGTGGCGCGGCCGCGATGCCGACCGCCGGAACCCGGTGCACCCGGACGTCGCGCTGCAGGAAGCCGAATCCGCCGAGGAAGATCACGCCGAGGACGACGGTGAGCCCGCCGAGCACCCGGGTGATCGCGGTCTGGTGATCGATCAGCAGGTCACCGGCCTTGCCGAACAGCACGCCGGTGAGGATGAACACCGCGGAGAACCCGGCCACGAACAGCGCCGTACCGGCGAGCATCCGGCCGCGTTTGTGCGAGCCGAGCTCGGCCGCGGACAGCCCCGTCACGTACGACAGGTAGCCGGGCAGCAGTGGAACAACGCAGGGCGAGAAGAACGAGATCGCTCCGGCCAGCACCGCGATCGGCAGTGCGACCAGCATCGAGCCCGTCATCGACTCGGCGAACCACTGTCCCATCAGCTCAACCGGCGTCCTTGACCATACCGAGCAGCGTCTGCTTGGTGACTTCGCCGACGACGCGGCCCGCGACCTTGCCGGACTTGTCGATCACCAGCGTGGTCGGGATCGCCTTCGGCGAGATCTGCCCGCGGAACCGCAGCAGCGCCTTGCCGTTCGGGTCGTAGAGGCTCGGGTACGTCACACCGAACTCCTGGACGAACTTCTTCGCCGGCGCCGGGTCCAGGTCGCGGGTGTTCAGCCCGATGAACTGCACCGAGGCGCCGAGTTCCTTGGCGGCGGCAACCAGGTCCGGCGCCTCCTTGCGACACGGCGGGCACCAGGAACCCCACACGTTCAGGACGACGACCTTGCCCTTCTGCTCCGAGAGCGTCCAGGTCTTGCCGTCGAGCGTCGTGCCGGTCAGCTCCGGCGCGGGCTTGCGGTCAGCTTCCGCGAACGCCGACACGTTGCCGTTGCCGCTGACGAATCCGGCCTGACCCTGCCGGTTCTGCGATGCCTGCTGGCCGGAGCTGCATCCCGCGACCAGGAGCACTCCGGCGGCCACCAGTGCCGTACGGCGAATCATCACGCACCACCCGCGAACTTCTTGGGGTTCTTCACCGGCAACAGGTCCTTGGCGGGCTCCGAATAGCCGACGGAGACGATCTGGTCGCCGTGGAAGGTGAAGGACGTCAGACTGGCCAGGCTGCACTGACGTTTGCGCGGGTCGTGCAGCATCCGGCGACCCTCGATCGCGGACCGGACGATCCAGATCGGCAGCTGGTGCGACACAATCAGCGCCTCGTGGCCGGCGGCCTTCTGCCGGGCGGTCTCGATCGCGTCCCGCATCCGCCGGACGAGCTGGCTGTACGGCTCGCC
>DASSDE010000024.1:0-4027 GCA_035697365.1 Kribbella sp.
ACGATCGGCGGCACGGCCTTGATCAGCCCGAGCGTGTACGGGTGCCGCGGCCGGTAGAACATGTCCCGGACACCGCCGGTCTCGATGATGCGACCGGCGTACATGGTGGCGACCCGGTCGGCGAGCTCGGCGGCCAGCGAGAGGTCGTGGGAGATGAAGATCATCGAGAACCCGAGCCGGTCGCGGACCTCGTGCAGCACGTCGACGACCGAGCGCTGGGTGAGGATGTCGAGCGCGGTGGTCGGCTCGTCGAGGATCAGGACCTCGGGTTCGAGCAGCAGGCTCATCGCGATCAGCACGCGCTGCCGCATACCGCCGGACAGCTCGTGCGGGTAGCTGTCCATCACCCGGGACGGCTCGAGCCGCACCAGCCGGAGCAGCTCGCCGGCCCGGTCCTCGATCTCCTGCCTGCTCGCCTTGGTGTGCGCGCGCATCGTGTCGTGCATGTGCGCGCGGATCTTCAGTACCGGGTTGAACGCGTTCATCGCGCCCTGGAAGACCATCGCGGCGTCCCGCCAGCGGAACTGCCGCAGGTCCCGGCCGTCCAGGCCGAGGACGTCGATCTCGGTGCCGTCACCGCGGTTGAAGGTCACCTTGCCGCTGGCGTGGCCGAGCCGCGGCAGCAACCGCAGCAGCCCCAGCCCGAACGTCGTCTTGCCGCAGCCGCTCTCCCCCACCAGCGCGAGGCTCTCGCCGGGGAACAGGTCGAGGTCGATCCCGCGGACCGCCTGCACGGTCGCGCCGGAGCCGGTCCGGTACTCGACCTTGAAGTCGCGAACCGACAGCAGCGGCTTGCCCTGGCTGCCGCGCTTGGCGCGCTCGCTCGAGGAAACAGTCGTCATCTCGCTCACCGGTCCCGGAGTCGCGGGTTGAGGATCTCTTCGAGGGATCTCGTCATCATCACCAGTCCGAGCAGCAGCAGGATGATCGCGACGATCGGACTGAGGATCCAGGCCAGGCTCGCGTCGTTGAAGATGGCGCCGGCGATCCAGGCGCGGTTCAGCATGATGCCCCAGTTCGAGCCGGTCAGCGGCGCCAGGCCGAGCAGGTACAGGCCGACCAGCTGGTAGATCGCGTTCGTGACGCCGATCATGAAGTTCATCAGGATGAAGCTGGCCATGTTCGGCAGAATCTCGACGAACACCACGCGGACGGTGCCGAGGTCGAGCAGCCGGGCGGCCTCGACGAACTCGCGTTCCTTCAGCGAGAACACCTGGGCCCGGACCGCACGGGTCAGTACCGGCCAGGACAGGCCGCCGACCAGCAACGCCAGCAGGACCGGCGAGTCCAGCTTGAAGAACGCGCCGAGGACGGCGAGCAGCACGATCTGCGGGACGGTGAGGACGACGTCCGCGGCGGTCACCACGGCCGAGTCGACCCAGCCACCGAGGTACGCGGCCAGCGAGCCGAGCACGATCGCCAGCGCGGTCGAGATCGCGGCGGCGACGAAGCCGACGAAGATCACCGTCCGGCCGCCGCCGATCATCTGGATCAGGACGTCCTTGCCCTCGTTGTCGGTGCCGAGCAGGTGCCCGGGCGTACCTGCCGGGAGCAGGATCTCCTTGACGTTCGGCGCGACATCGGGGAGGAAGAACGGCACGATCGCCGTGACCAGGACGAGCAGCGCGACGATCACGAACCCGATGAACCCGGCCGGGCTGCGGCGCAGCGACCGCAGGATGCCGGCGAACCGGGAGACACCCGTGGTACCGATCGAGGTGACGGGAATGGTGGCCTCGGTCATCTCGTCACCCCTTGCCCTTGCCCTGGACCCGGATCCGCGGATCCAGCCTGCTGTACAACAGGTCGGCGAGCAGGTTCGCGAGCACGACCGAGATCGTGACGACCAGGAAGATCCCTTGCAGTACGGCGTAGTCGCGGCCGTTCACCGCGTTGTACAGGCTGAACCCGATGCCCTGGTAGCCGAAGATCCGCTCGACGAAGATCGAGCCGCCGACGACGAACCCGAGCGACACCGCGAGCTGGCTGAACAGGGGCAGGACGGCGTTCCGGCCGACGTACCCGGACCGGATCCGGGAGTCCGACAGGCCACGGGCCCGGGCCACCGTCACGTAGTCCTCGCCGAGGGTCTCCACCGTCGACGACTTCATCACCAGCGCCCAGGAGCCGACCGTGGTCAGCGCATAGGCAAGGATCGGCAGGAACGCGTGGTAGAAGATGTCGTTCAGGAAGCTCAGACTGAACGACGGTGTGACGCCCGGCGTGTACGAGCCGCGGGCCTGGGTGAGGTCGAACCACTGCAGCTTCACCCCGAGGAAGACCACGATCAGGATCGCCAGGATGTAGTTCGGGATCGCGTGCAGCAGCGAGCCGATCGACGTCAGCAGGTGATCGACCCAGGTCTCGCGGCGGTACGCCATGATCATCCCGGCGGCGATGCCGACGATGAAGCTCAGCACCGTGGCGACGCCGACCGAGAACAGCGTCCACGGCAGGTAGGTCTTCACCACCGAGGCCACCGTCGTCCCCGGCGACAGCAACGAGTTGCCGAAGTCGCCGTGCAGCATGTTGAGCATGTAGTGCACGTACTGCGCGATCAACGGCTCGTTCGGGTCCAGCGAGAACAGGTTCTTGGCCTGCGCGGCTGCTGCCTCGTACGACACACCGGTCTGCGCGATCTGCGTCTGGATATAGGTGTCGACCGGGTTACCGGGCAACAATCGCACCAGGAAGAACGTACCGGTGGTGACGAGGAAGACGGTCAGGACCGCCTTCAGCACCCTTCGAACCAGCCAAGCGTTGAAGAACCGCCGTACGGCCGAGGGTCTCGGTTCGACGGCCGGTCCTTCGATCAGCTTCGCCGCGGACGTGTCGACCGCACCGCTCACTGCTCACCTCCACGCGACTGCCAGGGAAAGTCGGTGGCGCAGAGCCCTCTCAGCTAAGACTTAGTAACACTGTCTTGCAAGGATCTGCGCATAGTGACGCTAGTGTGCGCAGCTCCGGTCCCCGAGTCAACGACTTGAGGCAACGGTGAGACAACGTTGCGGACCGTGACGCAACGGTACCGGGGAGTACAGGAAATGCCCGCCTCCGACACGGAGGCGGGCATTCCGCTGGTCAGATTCCAGCAGGGTCAGCGCGTGGCGCGGTTGACAGCCGAGACGACCGCCTTCAGCGACGCAGTGAGAATGTTGGCGTCGCGGCCGACGCCCCAGAACACCTCGTCACCGACCTCACACTCGACATACGCCGCGGCCAGGGCGTCGCCACCGGCCGAGAGCGCGTGCTCGTGGTAGTCCAGCACCCGGACGTCGTACTTCAGCGGCTGCAGGGCGTCCACGAACGCGGAGACCGGACCGTTGCCCTCGCCAACGAGCTCGTGCGGTACGCCATCGGCATAGACCTGAACCCGCAGCTGGTCGCCGTGCCCCTCGCCGGACGTCGAGTTGACGGTCAGCAGCGACAGCTTGCCGGGCGCCAGGTACTCGGCCGCGAAGATGTCCCACATCACCTGCGGGCCGACCTCGCCGCCCTCGTTGTCGGTGTGCTGCTGGATCACCCGGCTGAACTCGATCTGCAGCCGGCGCGGCAGGTCGAGCCGGTGCTCGGACTTCATGATGTACGCGACGCCGCCCTTGCCGGACTGCGAGTTGACCCGGATCACGGCCTCGTAGCTGCGGCCGACGTCCTTCGGGTCGATCGGCAGGTACGGCGCCTCCCAGGCGATCTCGCTGACCGGCTTGCCCTCGGCCGCGGCCTGCTTGTCGAGCGCCTCCAGGCCCTTCTTGATCGCGTCCTGGTGGGAGCCGGAGAAGGCGGTGTAGACCAGATCGCCGGCGTACGGCTGACGCTCCGGGACGCGCATCTGCGTGCAGTACTCGACCGTACGGCGGATCTCGTCGATGTCGGAGAAGTCGATCTGCGGGTCGATGCCCTGGCTGAACAGGTTCATCCCCAGGGTGACCAGGTCGACGTTGCCGGTCCGCTCGCCGTGGCCGAACAGGCAGCCCTCGACGCGGTCCGCGCCGGCCATCAGCGCCAGCTCGGTCGCCGCCACCGCCGT
>DASSDE010000025.1:0-2201 GCA_035697365.1 Kribbella sp.
GAGGATCCGTACGCCTAGGTAGGCGAGGTACGACGCGCCGGCGAGGGTGATTGCGGTGAACAGCGTGGGGGAGGCCCGTACGAGTGTGGCGAGGCCGAGCGCGGTGACGGCGATGTACACGAGCGTGCCGGTCTCGACCGCGAGCGCGGACACGACACCCGCGCGCCGACCTTGCGTGAGGCTGCGGAGCGAGATGTAGAGGTTGTTCGGCCCCGGCATCCCGACCAGTACCACCGTTGCGCCCGCGAACCCCAGCGCTTGCCCCACCGACATCTTCGTCTCTCCTCGAACTGGACTGGCTACTGGTACTAGCCTGGCGGCGCGAGAAGCAGTCCACCCGAGCCAATAAGAGGAGAAGTGGACCGTTCTGGAGACCCGGCCGCGCTGGCGGACCTGATCGGCCACCGGCTGAGTGCCCGCAGCGGCGGCCTGTACCGGCGCCTGGCCGACGAGATCGCCGCGCTGATCGGCTCCGCGGAGCTTCCGGTCGGCGCCCGGCTGCCCGCCGAACGACGGCTCGCCGAGGCCCTCGCGATCAGCCGTTCGACGGTCGTGGCGGCGTACGACGAACTCCGCGCCCGCGGCCTCGTCGAGAGCCGGCGCGGCAGCGGCACGACGGTCGCGCGAGCCGCCGGGCGCGGACGTTCACGAGCGGACAAGCAGATCCCGGCCGGGTACGGCGAGTCCCTGTTCCACCGGATCACGGTCGGCCCGGGCGAGGTTATCTCCTTGACGTACGCGGTGGATCCCGGACTGCCGGAGCTCTCGTCGGAGCTGATCGAGCTGGCGTCGACCGACCTGCCGGCTCTGCTGGGTGACGTCGGGTACCACCCACGTGGTCTGCCGGTGCTGCGCGAGCGGATCGCCGAGCACTTCACCAGTTCTGGGCTGCCGACCGGCGCGGACGAGATCGTCGTGACGACCGGCGCGCATCAGGCGATCGCGCTGGTGACGCAGATGTACCTGCGTAGCGGTGCCGCGGTCGCGATCGAGCAGCCGAGCTGGCCGGGGTGCTTCGACCTGTTCGGCGCGGCCGGCGGGCGGGTGGTCGGCGTACCGCTGGACGATGCGGGGATCCGGCCGGACCTGCTGGAGGCGGCGTTTGCGAAGCACCAGCCCGCGATGTTGTTCGTGATGCCGACGTTCCACAATCCGACCGGGCTGCTGATGTCGGCGGTACGTCGACGGCAGGTGGCGGAGCTGGCGGCGCGGCACGGGGTCGTGGTGGTCGAGGACAACGCGTACTCGGCCTGGGACCCGGCCGGCCCGGAGCTTCCGCCACCGCTGGCGGCGTACGCGCCGGCCGCTGGAGACACCGCGGAGGTGCTGACGATCGGCTCCGTGTCCAAGGCCGTGTGGGGCGGGCTGCGGATCGGGTGGATCCGCGCGTCCCGGCCGTTGGCGGAGCGGCTGGCGCGGCACAAAGCGCTCGCCGACCTCGGGAGTCCGCTGATCGACCAGGCGTTGACCGCGCGGTTGCTGCCCCGGCTGGGCGAGCTCACCGCGGCGCGGGCGCAGCTGGCCACAGCGCGCAAGACCTTGATGGGCGAGTTGCTGACGCAGCGGCTACCGGAGTGGGAGTGGTCTGTACCGGTCGGTGGATCGGCGTTGTGGATCCGGCTGCCGGACACCGATGCGCGCGTCTTCGCCCAGGTGGCGTTGCGGCACGGTGTGGAGGTGGTGGCGGGTCAGGCGATGGATCCGACCGGTGAGCACGACGACTACCTACGGGTGCCGTTCGCGTACTCCGAGCAAGTGCTTGACGATGCGGTCGCGCGGCTGGCCCGGGCCTGGCGCGAACTCCGCCGGCACGGGCCCGGGCCGGAACTACCGGTCGTGTGAACGGAAAGGATGGCGGTCACCCGTCGGGGTGAACCGCCATCGAAGCCTGTATGACTTTGGCGCCGTCGTTGGCGCGTTTGGAACAGCCTGGTGGTTACCGCTCGTCTTCGGCGGAGATCGTCGGCGTGGCTTCGAGCCTGCCCGTCTCGTCGTGGATCGTGATCGCGATGTCGCGCAGCTTCTCCGAGTGCTCCCGACCGTGGTGGGCGCAGAAGAGTAGCTCCCCACCGCTGGTCAGGGTGACTCGGACGTAGGCCTGCGCACCGCAGCGGTCACAACGATCCGCGGCCGACAGGGCCGAACTCGGGGCGAGTGCTGTAGTCATTGAGGCCTCATCTCATCTAGTTCCGTACTCACCA
>DASSDE010000026.1:0-2562 GCA_035697365.1 Kribbella sp.
ACCGTTGTCAAGAGCAACGACAAGAAGCGCGCCCGCCTGGAGGCCATGCGCCACGTCCTGTCCCTCTACAACTACGCCGACAAGGACGAAACCCTCGTAGGCCACCCAGACCCCAAGATCCTGGGCTCCGCAGCCCAAGTCCTAGAACACGGCGAATCCGCCGACCGAACCTTCCCACCCCTGTAACCCCACCCCACCCCACGCCCCCGCCTCGCCCAGGTCCGAGGTTGACCGCCGAGATGGTGCCCGGTGCGCCTCGACGCTATCCGCGCAGCCTTCTGCTCACTGGACCGCCAAGCAGGCAAAACCCCCTCAAACCCGGCGGGAAATCGGTTGCCGAGTGGGTTCTGCCTGCATGGGCGTCCAGTTGGAACCGCTGGGTCGCGCCTTCCGGCTCGGAGGACGCTTGCCTAGCATCGGAGGCGGGGAGGGCTTATGAGCAGCGCGCAGATGGACAAGGTGCAGGCCGCGTTAGACGGAGAGAGCGGTCTCGACGGTGGTCTGGAGTGGGTGCAGGCGCGCAAGGTGCTGCTGGTTCGCCTGGTCGGGCCGATCGATGGGTCGTCTCGGGCGGTGGAGCACGCGAAGGCAGCGGTGCTGGCCGCGGGCAAGGGGTACACCATCGAGTTTGAGGCGGTCAGGTACTCGCGGGCCGAGCTGGAAGCGCTGGCCGACCGGTTGCTGCCGACGCAGAAGGAATGGGCGCCGCGTGGGATATCTCGAGCCTCCGGCGGCTGGGATCCTCACAGGAACCGCGTTGTCCTCCTGGTGCCGGACAATACCGGGGACACCGAGGCCTGGACGGAGCGCGTGAACGCCTTGCAGGACGACCGTGTGGTGCTTGAGTTCTACCCACCTGACCCACGCGGCGACTTCGTCCTGCAGTGAGCTCGTCCGCCGACTCGAGGGTTGGGGACGATGTTCCGCCCGCCCGATTCGGGACAGGATCCTCCCCGAGTACCCGACCCTGGGGCGGGGCTCAGCTGGGGAGGGGGAGGTGGACGGTGAAGGTGGCGCCGTGGGGGTGGGTGTTGGTGGTGGTTACTTGGCCTTGGTGGGCGGCTACCAGGGCGGCGACTATGGACAGGCCCAGGCCGGAGCCGCCGGTGGTTCGGGTTCGGGCGGTGTCGGCTCGATAGAAGCGTTCGAAGACGCGGGCCTGTTGTTCTTCGGTGAGGCCGGGGCCGGTGTCGCTGACCTCGAGGATGGCTTCGCCGCCGCGGGTGCCGACCGACACGGTGATGGGGGAGTCGACGGGGGTGTAGGTCAGGGCGTTGCTGACCAGGTTCCCCAGTACCTGTCGCAACCGAGCCTCGTCGCCCTCGACCACGGGGGCTTCGGAGCCGGGCAGGATCGTCAGCGACAGTGGGCGATCAGGCTGGACGGCCTGCGCGTTGTGCAGCGCGTCGGCCGCGATCGGCAGCAGGTCGACGGACTCCATCCGCAACGGACGCTGCTGATCCAGACGCGCGAGCAGCAGCAGGTCGTCGACCAGGAGGCCCATCCGCTTCGCCTCGTCCTCGATCCGCCGCATGGTGTCGGAGTCGGTCAGGTCACCGCGCTGACGAGCCAGCTCAGCAAACCCACGGATCGAGGTCAGCGGCGTACGCAACTCGTGCGACGCGTCCGCCACGAACCTGCGCATCCGCTCCTCGGACTGCCGTGCGGCATCCTCCGATTGCCGTGCGGCTTCCTCGGAGCGCCGCGCCGTGTCCTCCGAACGCCGGGCCGCGAACTCCGATGCCGTACGTTGCGCGAACGCGTTCTCGATCTGCCCGAGCATCTGGTTCAGCGCGAGCGACAACCGCCCGACCTCGGTCCGCGGATCCCGTTGCGGTACGCGCCGTGAAAGGTCCCCGCCGGCGATCGCCACCGCGGTGTGCTCGACGTCCTCGAGTCCGCGCAGACTTCGCCGTACGACGAACGTCCCGACCCCGGCCAGCAGTACGAGCAGGATGACCCCGGCCGCGACCTGGATCCCAATCAGCCGCTGGATGGTGTGGTCCATCTCCTTCAGGCTCTGGGCGACCATGACGGAGCCCTTGCCGTCGTCGGTCGGCACCGCGAGCACCCGCCAGGTCGCGCCGCCGCTCTGTGCGTCGACCTCGAACGGCTTCCCGTCCAGCGCGCGGACCGCGTTCAGGTTCAGGATCGGGAACTTCGGCAACGGCTCGGTGTCGGCCAGCCGGGACCCGACCAGGCCCCGGTCGCTGGCGCCCTCGGAGTCGTTGAACTGCACGACGAACTGGCTCGGCAGCTGGCGGCGGACCGGACCACCGCCGCCGGGCGGCAGCGGACGCCGATCGGTCGAGGCGCGCGACAGCGGTACGGTCGCCTGCTGCAACTGCTCGTCGACGCGGTCGATCAGGTACCCGCGCATGATCGTGGTTGCGAGCACGCCGGACGCGGCCAGCGCGAGAACGACGAGCGCCAGCAGCACGACGACGATCGTGACGCGCAACGGATACCGGTCGGCGAACCGCCGGTGGGTGACTTGCATCAGTTGGGACCTCGCGGGGTGCGCAGGACGTAGCCGACCCCGCGGACGGTGTGGAGCAGCTT
>DASSDE010000027.1:0-3850 GCA_035697365.1 Kribbella sp.
CCCATCGTGGCGTTCAGCGAGATCGTGATCATCCAGGCGAACGAGATCAGGATCTTGATCATCGCGACCAGGTAGACCGCGTTCTCCAGGCCGTGCTCGCCGAGTCCGCCGAAGATCCCGGTGCCGAGGAAGAACGTCATCGGGAAGTGGAACTTGTCGCCGTCGCCCAGTTCGTACTCCAGACCGCGCAGCGCCAGGATGCAGACCAGGACGCCGAGGATCGTGTACTCGACGTAGTACGCCTGCCAGGACGTCGAGCCGTAGAACCGCGACGAGCGCGGGTGGTCGCCCTTCGGCAGGTGCAGCAGCCGGTAGATCATCAGTCCGACGATCGAGACCAGTCCGGTCCAGGTGAGCGCCTCGCTGACCCACTCGAACACGAACCAGTGCCCGATGACCGGCAGCGCCCAGTGCGGGTCGAACAGCTGGCCGAACGCGGTCACCAGGGTCAGGAACAGCCCGATGAACCCGAACGCGACGAACCAGTGCATCACCCCGATGTGGCTCCACTGCAGCATCCGGGTGTGACCGACACCCTCCTTGAGAAGCGTGACGGTCCGCTGGCCTGGGTTGTCGGTCCGGCCGGCCGGCTGCCCGAGCTTGATCACGGACACCATGTGCCCGATCGTCTTGCCGAACAGCGCAACGGCGACCAGAGTCACCGCGAGCGAGACGACGATGGCGAGGATCTGCATACCAGCGATGTTATTGGTTGGTTACTCGCGAGTCATGTCCATGCGGCCCTCATCACGCCCGCGTGTTCGGTATCACGCCGACTTTCGCCGCGGCCGGCGGATCTTGATGTCCTCCAGGCAGGTCGCGGTCGCACGCAGACGCTGATACGGCAGTTGCCGCTCCCCGAGCAGTGCGCCGGCGATCAGCAGACCGTGGCCGACGGCGTCCTCGTCGGGCCGGTCGGCCGGCTGGATCACCTGGCAGCGCACGGTGAACGGCCGGAGTGTCTCGTCATACGAGAGGTCGCCGGTCTCGCTGTACCCAGCGAGCAGTAGGTCGTGGTCGCCGAGTTCGGCGCGCAGGCGGTCGCGCTGGTCGTCGGTGAGTCCGGTGAACTCCCCGCGGACGATGACGCGGAAGGTGCGTACGGCATTCATATACAGAACTGTATCTGAGTTACTCCAGCCAGGCCCGGGTAATACGCAGGTACGCGTCCACGACGGCCTCGGCCGGTACGGCGTCGGGGTCGAGTGCGCGCTGGATGAGCAGACCGTCCTCGAGGGCGTGCACGATCAGTGCGAGCTGGTCCAGGTCGTCGGGCACCTTCTCGCCGGCCCGCCGCCGGAGACCGCCGGCGTGGGCCTCGCGAGCGAAGCGTTCTCGCGCGCGGACACTGTCGCGGACGGCGCCTTGTTCGCGGACCGCATACAAGAGGAGCTCGAGCCGGAGCGTGAGCCACGCAGCCTCGTTGGAGGTACGGCGCCGGTGCCAGTCGCGGAGAGTTCCGGCCGGGTCGGGCCCGTCGGCGATCGCGCGGATCTCGGCGTACTCACGCTGAGTCCGCTCGTCCAGGAGCGCCGCGACCAGCTCGGGCTTGCCGGAGAAGTTCCCGTAGAACGCTCCGCGGGTGTACCCCGCCCGCTCCGCGATCTGCTCCACGGACGTACCGTTCACGCCGCGCTCGCCGAACAGCTCGGCTGCCGCCGCCAGCAACCGCTCGCGCGTCCGAGCCTGGCTCTCCGCCCGCGGCATCCGCTTCGTCACCTGCCTGAGCCTAGGCTCAACCGGCGTTCGACCATGCGCAGCCCGGCCGGTCAGGTCAGCTGTGCGTCGTCAGTCGAGGAGGCGGTGCAGCCGGGCGGCGACCGCGGCGTGTCGTGGATCGTCCGTGCGCAGGGCCGCTTCCAGGGATTCGAAGATCTCCAGGTCCTCGGCGCCGGACGGTGTCTGCGCGAACCGCCACACCAGGTCGGGGTTGGCGGCGTCGAGGACGGCGCGGCGGACGGTGGCGTCGAGTTCGTCGCGTTCGGAGCGGAGGGCCGGGGCGTCGGAGCGGGCGAGCAGTGGACCGGCGTACAGGTCGAGGGCCTTCGCCAGGTCGCCGGTGCGGAGGGCCTTTTGTACGTCGGTCACGTCGCCGGTCACGTCGGCGATGATCCGGTACGGCTTCGTGTCCAGCACGCCGCCGCCGAGCAGCGAGCGCAGCCGGTGCATCTCGCCGCGGACCGTGGTCGGGTTGCCCTCGTCGCCGTACAGCTGGAGCATCAGCTGCTCGGCGGTCAGGCCGGACGGATGCAGCAACAACAGTGCGAGTACTTCGGCACGCCGCAACGTCAGCGCGATCTCGCGGCCGTCGACGACCGCGATCGGCTGCCCGGACCCGAGCAGCTTCAACCGGACAGACTGACGCGAACGGCGTACCGGCGGACCGGGCATCCGCAGCAGGAAGCCCTCGTCCAGTCGCTCGACGAGCCCCTCGCGGCCGTCGCCGAGATCGATCCGGTCGGCGCCGTCCGGTACGACGAGGCGGTCGGGCAGCCATTCGAGCGGCTGCACCGCGAGCACGCGGCCGCTCGGGGTCAGCAGCGCACCGGGCGCTTCGCCGAGCGCCATCAGGTACCGCATGTTGCGGGCGCGCAGCATCTCGTCGGCGGCGGCCATCCGTACCTTCAGCTGTCCTTCGGCGAGCTGGGCCGCGGCGGTGACCAGCGCGACCATCGCCGGGTGGACCGTACGCAGCGGGCCGGAGACGTCGACCGCGCCGAGCAGCTTCCCGGTGTCGGGGTCGTGTACGGGCGCGGCGGCGCAGGTCCATTCGTGGATGCGGCGGACCAGGTGCTCGGCGGAGTGAATCTGTACGGGTCCACCGACCGCGAGCGCCGTACCCATGCCGTTGGTGCCGATCTTGTCCTCGGACCACACCGCACCCTCGGACAGGGCGATCCGGTCCGCCGTTCGCTTCACGGCGGAGGCGCCCTCGCGCCACAGGATCATGCCCTGCGCATCGGTGACGATCATGATGTGCGACGCCTCGTCGGCGATCGTGGTCAGCGTCTGCCGGAGCACCGGGAGGACGGCCCGCAACGGGTGGTTGTCGCGCAGTTCCTCGACCATGCGCTGCTCGAGGATCATCGGCGGGAGGTCGAGGTCCGGATCGACCGCGGCGGCGAGAGAGCGTTCCCAGGAAGCGGCGACGAGCGGGCGCGGTTCGGTGCCGGGGCGGTTGCCCCCGAGCACGTCGTCGTACAGCCCGCTCAGCCGGCGGCCCCGCTCCCGTTCGTCCATCCAACCTCACTTAGGTCCTGTTTGGTGGTCCATCGCCTACTGCGGGGCACCCGGTACGTCGTTGGACCACCAAACAGGACCTAACACTGCAACGTCCATGCAACGTGGCGGACCTTAGGTTCGCCTCCAACGTCGGATCCGTTGGAGGACCTATGACGATCTTCGCAGCTCCCGGGCAGGATGGCAGCCCGGTCGCGTACAAATCGCGGTATGACCACTACATCGGCGGCGAGTGGGTCCCGCCGGTCAAGGGTGGGTACTTCGAGAATCCGACCCCGGTCACCGGCGAGACCTTCACCGAGATCGCCCGCGGGACGGCCGCGGACGTCGACGCCGCGCTGGACGCCGCGCACGGTGCCGCGCCGGCCTGGGGCCGGACGTCGCCGGCCGAACGGGCGAACATCCTGAACAAGATCGCCGACCGGATGGAGGCGAACCTCGAACTGCTCGCGGTCGCCGAGAGCTGGGACAACGGCAAGGCGGTCCGCGAGACGCTGGCCGCCGACCTACCGCTCGCGATCGACCACTTCCGGTACTTCGCCGGTGCGCTGCGGGCCCAGGAGGGCTCGGTGTCGGTGATCGACGACGACACCATCGCGTACCACTTCCA
>DASSDE010000028.1:0-6394 GCA_035697365.1 Kribbella sp.
CAGTTCCCCTCCGCGGCGGCGGCGCGGAACGGCGCCAGGAACCAGGGCCCGATGACCCCGTCGACGACCACGTCGTACCCGCCGCGGGCGTAGGCCGCCACGGTCGCGACGATCGCGGCGACGACCACCTCGTTCTGATGCCCGGCGCCCGGCAGGTACGGCGCGACGAAGCCGGTCCGGATGCCGCGGTAGAACTCGTCGGTCGTCAGGTGCATCGTCGGACCCGGCGCATCGGTGGCGACGAGCCGGGCGACGCTCGTCTTGCCCGAACCGGACGGGCCGGTCAGGAGGAGAACGTTGCTCATGCCTCCCGACGCTAGAGCACGGCAGGCGCCGAACACCCCCAGCCCGCCGAGCGAAGCGAGGCGGTCACTGCAGTCTTTTGTTTTCCGCTGGGGTCAGCCGCCGGCGACGCTGGGCAGGATCAGCAGCTCGTCACCGTCGGCCAGCTCGGTTTCGAGCCCGTCGAGGTCGCGGATGTTGTCGTCACCGAGGTAGATGTTCACGTGCCGGCGGACCGCGCCCTGCTCGTCGGTCAGCCGCCGGCGCAGCGGTGGGTCGAGCGCGGCGAAAGCCTCGGCCACCGTGCCGGCGGCGACCTCAACCCGTTCGGCGCCGCCCGCGAACGGGCGGAGCACCGTCGGCAGCCGGACCGCGATCATCCCAGCACCGCGGCCCGCACCGTGAGGATGTCGGGCAAGTGGCTCGCGACCTGCGTCCAGGTGTCGCCGGCGTCGGCGCTCGCGTAGACGCAGCCGTCCCGGGTGCCGACGTACACACCGGCGGGGTCGGCGGTGTCGGTGGTCATCGCGTCCCGCAGGACGGGTACGTACGAAACCTCGGGCAGCCCCGTGGACAGTGCCTCCCAGGTGGCGCCGGCGTCGCGGGAGCGGTAGACCCGGCAACGCGCCTCGGTCGGGATCCGGTTCCCGTCCGCGACCAGCGGGAACACATAGACGGTGCTGGGCTCGTGCGGGTGCACCACGATCGGGAAGCCGAAGTCCGACGGCAGGCCGTCCGCGATCGACTTCCAGATCTCACCGCCGTCGTCCGAGCGGTACACGCCGTGGTGGTTCTGCGCGAACATCCGCTCCGGTACGTCGGGGTGCGCCGCCAGCTTGTGCACACACTGGCCGAACTCCGGATCGGGATCCGGCATGAAGTACGCCTTGATGCCGTGGTTCGCGGGCGACCAGGACTCGCCGCCGTCGCGGGTCCGGTAGACGCCGCCGGTCGACATCGCGACGCTGAGCTGCAGCGGATCGGTCGCGTGCGGCAGCACGGTGTGCACCGCCTGGCCGCCGAACCCGGCGCCCCAGTCCTTGCGGTGCGGGTGGTCCCACAGGCCTTTGACCAGCTCGAACGTCACGCCGCCGTCGGTCGACTTCCAGAGCGCGGACGGCTGGGACCCGGCGTACACCACGCCGGGCTGGCCGGCCGGTGCCGCCTGGATCTGCCACACCCGCTCCAGCGAGGCGTCGGCGTCCTTCGGGAAGCCGATCGAGCCCTCCGGCGGCTCGGCCCAGGTCGCACCGAGGTCGTCGGAGTGGAAGACCGCGGGACCCCAGTGTTCGCTGGTGCCGCCGACGAACAACCTGGGCTCGTCGCCACGGGTGTCGATGCCCACGGCGTACACGCCCTGCATCTCGAACTCCGGCACCGGTCCGTCCAGCCGCCAGTCCTTGCGGGCAGCGTCGCTGCGGCCGATCCAGAGCCCTTTCTTGGTTCCGATCAGCAGTACGGCCTCGGACATCTTTGTCCTCCTACCGTGATGGGCCTGCCACCACATTGATCAACGGTTCTCCCGACGCGTAACGCTCCAGCTGCGCCCGCACCAGCCTGGCGACCCGGGGCGCGAACGCCGTCGAGGCGCCCCCACGGTGCGGAGTGATCAGCACATTCGGAGCAGACCACAGCGGATGTCCGGCGGGCAACGGCTCGGGGTCGGTCACGTCCAGTCCGGCGCGGATCCGCCCCGTGGTGAGCTCGGCGAGCAACGCGTCCGTGTCCACGACGACACCGCGCGCGACATTCACCAGCAGCGCGCCGTCCTTCATCCGCGCGAGGAACTTGGCGTCGACCAGGTGTTCGGTCTCGGGCGTCGCGGGCGTCAGCAGCACGACGACGTCCGCGCGCGGCAGCAACTCCGGCAGCTCGGTCGTCGGATGGACGCCGTCCCGGGCCCGGCGCGCGACCCGGATCACGTCGCACTCGAAGCCGGCCAGGCGTCGCTCGAGCGCCTCGCCGATGGCGCCGTACCCAAGGATCAGCACCGTGCGGTCCGCGAGCGAGTCGTCGAACTGGTCGTAGCCGCGCGGCCAGACCTGCTGATCCGCATCGCGGACGGCGCGCGGGAGGTTCCGGTACGAGGCGAGGATGAGCGCGACCGCCAGCTCGGCCGTCGACGCATCGTGCACGCCCCGGGCGTTGCACAAGGTCACGCCGTCGGCGAGCCGCGACTGGACATGCTCGTACCCCGCGGTCTGCAGCTGGACGACCTTCAGCGCCGGCATCTCCCGGACGACGTCGAACACGTCACCGCCGCCCATGTAGCTCGGTACGTAGAACTCCACCTCGTCGAGCGACTTCGGCCGCTCGGCGCCGGTGTACACATCCACGTCGAACCCCGCGGGCACCCCGCCGAGGAACGCCTCGGCGTCCTCCCACGGGAGCCATGCCTTCACCACGTCACCCATGTGACAGAACTTACTCGGCCGCCCGGACAGTTTGGACACCCGTGCCAGAGCGTGGGCATCGTCGTACTCTGGATCGGTGCCTTCGACATCGGATGTGGCGGCGGTGGTGGCGCACGATCAGGCCGTGGGGCGGCTGCGGGAGTCGTACGAGCGGATTCCGCGGGGCGCTCCGGTCCGGCTCGCGAAGCGCAGTTCGAACCTGTTCCGGCCGCGCACCGAGCTCGACCGTCCGGGGCTGGACGTCTCGAAGCTGACCGGCGTGATCAGCGTCGATCCGGCCGCGCGGACCGCGGACGTGCAGGGCATGTGCACGTACGAGGACCTGGTCGCGGCCACGCTCCCGTACGGACTGACGCCGATGGTCGTACCGCAGCTGAAGACGATCACGCTCGGCGGCGCGGTCACCGGCCTCGGCATCGAGTCGTCGTCGTTCCGGGCCGGCCTGCCACACGAGTCCGTTCTCGAGCTCGACATCCTGACCGGCGCCGGCGAGCTGGTCACGGCGCGCCCCGACGGCGAGCACGCCGACCTGTTCCGGATGTTCCCGAACTCCTACGGCACGCTCGGGTACGCGACCAGGCTGCGGATCGAGCTCGACCGGATCTCGCCGTACGTCGCGCTCCGGCACGTCCGGCTCGGCCTGGACGAGCTGGCTCCGGCGATCTCCACGATCGTTGCCTCCGGCACGTACGACGGCGAGCCGGTGCAGTTCGTCGACGGCGTCGCGTTCAGCCCGTCCGAGGCGTACCTCACGCTCGGCCGCAACAGCGACGCCACCGTCCGGACCAGCGACTACACCGGTCAGCAGATCTACTACCGCTCGATCCAGCAGCGGCCGACGGACTTCCTCACCGCGCACGACTACCTGTGGCGCTGGGACACCGACTGGTTCTGGTGTTCCGCAGCGTTCGGCGCCCAGCAACCCGTCGTACGGCGGCTGTGGCCTCGGCGGTGGCGACGCAGCGACGTGTTCCACAAGATCGTCGGCTTCGAGAACCGGCATCACGTGGCGGAACGGCTGAACCGCCGGCGCGGCCACCCCGACCGCGAACGCGTCGTCCAGGACGTGGAGATCCCGGTCGCCCGGCTCGCCGACTTCCTGCGCTGGTTCGACTCCGACGTCGGGATGCGGCCGGTGTGGCTGTGCCCGCTGCGGCTGCGTGGGCCGGACGCCTGGCCGCTCTACCCGCTGAAACCGGGCGAGACGTACGTGAACGTCGGCTTCTGGGGCACAGTGCCGATCGCCCCGGGCGCCGCCGACGGCGACGTCAACCGGCGCATCGAGCAGGCAGTCAGCGACTTCGGCGGCCACAAGTCGCTGTACTCCGACGCGTACTACGACCGGGAGACGTTCGACCGCCTCTACAACGTCCCCGCACTGACCGAAGTGAAGAAACGCTACGACCCGAACAACCGACTAACCGGCCTCTACGAAAAGGCGGTGACGCGCAGATGACTACGCTTGCTACACAGGTATCGATCGCTGAGGCTCTGACGACTGTGCTTCCGGACGGGTTGCCGTTCCGGTTCACGGCGTATGACGGGAGTGCGGCCGGTCCTGAAGACTCCACCATCCACATGCATCTGGCTTCCGAGCGTGGGTTGTCGTACATCCTCACCGCGCCCGGCGACCTCGGGATGGTTCGCGCGTACGTGATGGGTGATCTCGAGATCACCGGAGTGCACCCCGGCAACCCGTACGAACTGATGCGGCTGATCCTGGACCGGTTCCACTTCCAGCGGCCGAAGACGGTGGAGGCGCTGCGCATCCTGCGCGGTCTGGGCTGGAGCCACCTGAAGCCGCCGCCGCCCCCACCACAGGAGCACCTGCCGAAGTGGCGCCGTACGTTCGAGGGACTGCGGCACTCCAAGGCGCGGGACAAGTCGGCGATCCACCACCACTACGACGTGTCGAACACGTTCTACGAGTGGGTGCTCGGGCCGTCGATGACGTACACGTGCGCTGTCTATCCGACGGTTGATGCGTCGTTGGAGGAGGCGCAGTTCGAGAAGTACGACCTGGTCGCACGCAAGCTCGACCTGAAGCCGGGCCAGCGACTGCTCGACGTCGGCTGCGGCTGGGGCGGGATGGTCCGGCACGCGGCCCGTGAGTACGGCGTGCGGGCGCTGGGCGTCACCTTGTCGGCGGCGCAGGCCGAGTGGGCTTCGGACGCGATCAAGCGGGACGGGCTGGAGGACCTCGCCGAGGTGCGGTACCTGGACTATCGCGACGTCGGAGAACGGGACTTCGACGCGATCAGCTCGATCGGCCTCACCGAACACATCGGCGTCCGCAACTACCCGTCGTACTTCGGCTTCTTGCTCGACCGGCTGAAGCCCGGCGGCCGGCTGCTCAACCACTGCATCACCCGGCCGGACAACAAGTTCCGCAACACCGGCGCGTTCATCGACCGCTACATCTTCCCCGACGGCGAGCTGATCGGCTCCGGCCGGATCATCGCCGAGGCCCAGGACGCCGGCTTCGAGGTCCGCCACGAGGAGAACCTCCGCGAGCACTACGCCCTCACCCTCGCTGCCTGGAACGACAACCTGGTCGCCCACTGGGACGAGGCCGTCGCCGAGGTCGGCCACGCCACCGCCAAGATCTGGGGCCTCTACCTGGCTGCCAGCCGAGCCGGCTTCGAACACAACACCATCCAGCTCCACCAGGTCCTGGCGACAAAACCCGACTCCCGCGGCAACTCCCACTTCCCGCTCCGCCCGACGTGGGGTAGCTGAACCACGGCCGTCTCAGCGGTGTAGTACTGGACAGGAACCAACGAAGGAGTGCGAATGGTCAGGCGGCAGGCAGCGGTTGTGGTGGCCGCGCTGGCCTTCTCCGCGGGATGCTCGGAGGCGACGCCCAGCAGTTCCGGATCATCCAGCGGACCTCCTTCCGTACCGGCAACCACGAGCACGACGGCGCCTGCCAAGACGCTGAAGCTGACGGTGGCCTCGACCGTGGTGAGTGGGATCGAGGTGCCTTGGGGATTGGCGTTCTTGCCGGACGCCAGTGCGTTGGTGGCGGAGCGGGACTCGGGGAAGATTGCGCGGGTCGCCGGCGGGCGGGTCACCGATGTTGGCACGGTTGAGGGGGTCAAGTCGTCCGCGGAGGGTGGGTTGCTCGGGCTGGCGGTGGATCCGGGGTATCCGGGCAAACCGTACGTTTATGCGTACTTCTCCGGGGACGGCGACAACCGGATCGCGCGGATCAGGTACCAGGACGGGAAGCTGTCGGATCAGCAGGTGATCCTTGACGGGATCCCGCAGGCAGCGATCCACAACGGTGGGCGGTTGCGGTTCGGGCCGGACGGGTTCTTGTACGCCGGCACCGGCGACGGGTCGGACCGGCCGAACTCGCAGAACGACGACTCGCTCGGCGGGAAGATCCTGCGCATCACCACCGACGGCAAGGCCGCACCGGGCAACCCGGACGGGCGGGTCTGGATCACCAAGGGGCACCGCAACGTTCAGGGCCTGGCGTTCGACGGGAACCAGTTGTACGCCGCCGAGTTCGGGCAGAACACCTGGGACGAGCTCAACGTCATCACCCCCGGCGCGAACTACGGCTGGCCGGCCGCGGAAGGGATCAGTCAGCTGGACGGCATGACCGACCCGATCGCGCAGTGGCACACCGCCGACGCATCGCCGTCGGGCATCGCGTTCGCCAAGGGGTACGTGTTCATGGCGTCGCTGCG
>DASSDE010000029.1:0-5826 GCA_035697365.1 Kribbella sp.
ACAAGGACCTGGGCCGGCGGGACCGTACCGGCCGCGGTCATGTTCAGCGGGAAGAACCGGGGCAGCCGTTCGGCGGCGACGATCGCGGCGCGGTAGCCGGCGACGAGTGCCTGCGACGACAGCGCATCCATCGACTGGGCCCGGGAGATCCGCGGGACCAGCTCCATCGCGAACGCCGTCAGCTTGGCCCGCGTTGCGGTGCGGACCACATCCGGCGGGTTCGTCGGCAGGAACGACATCAGCGCCGTACCGGCGTGCAACCGCAGCAGGCGTTCACGTTCCAGCGGCTGCACCGACACCACCACGGTCGCCGCGTGGTCGGCGCCCCAGGCAACCTCGGCGCCGGCGTCGCGGTACTGGTCGTCGGAGAACAGCGCGCGTTCGCCGGCGGCCGGCTCGACCGCGACCTCGTAGCCGAGCTCGATCAGTTTCGCGACTTGTTCCGGCACCAGTGCGACCCGGCGCTCGGCCGGTCTGGTCTCCCGTACGACTGCGATCTTCACTCGCCGAAACCTATGCCAAACACTGGGTCGCCGGAAAGCCCGGTCACGACTGGTTGGCGAGGTTCTGCAGCAACAGAGCCTCGGCGAGGCAGACCTTGCGGAACTCGGCGAGGTGCAGGCCCTCGTCGATCCCGTGCGCCCGGGTGTCCGGATCCTCGACGCCGGTAACCAGGATGGTCGCCTCCGGGAACGCCTGCTGGAACTCCGCGATGAACGGGATCGATCCACCCATCCCCATGTCGATCGGCTCCACTCCCCAGGCCTCCTGGAACGCCGAACGGGCCGCCTCGTAGCCGGCGCCGCGCGCGTTCACACTGCAGGGCTGGCCGTTCTGACCCTCGGTGACGGTGACCTGCGCTCCCCACGGCGCGTGGTTCTCCAGGTGAACACGAAGCGCGTCACTGGCCTTCGCGGCGTCGTCACCCGGCGCCACCCGCAGGCTCACCTTCGCCCGCGCGACCGGGACCAGCGTGTTGCTCGCCTCGGCCACCGACGGTGCGTCGATGCCGACCACGGCGACCGCCGGACGCGTCCACAGCCGGTCGACCAGCGAGCCCGAGCCGGTCAGCCGAACGGAGTCCAGTACCGAGGACTCGGCCCGCAGCCGGTCCTCCGGGTAGACGACGTCGGCCGCGCGCGAGGCGTGCAGGCCGTCGACCGCGACGTCGCCCTTGTCGTCGTGCAGGGTCGCGAGCAGCCGGCACAGCGTCGACAGCGCGTCCGGGATCGGGCCGCCGAACAGGCCCGAATGCACTGCGTGATCAAGCGTTCGAACCTCGACGTACGCCTCGACCAAGCCCCGCAGCGAGACGGTCAGCGCCGGGTGCCCAACCTCCCAGTTGCCGGAGTCGGCGATCACGATCGCGTCCGCAGCGAGCTCCTCGGTGTACTCGTCGAGCAGCTGCAGCAGCGTCGGCGAACCGATCTCCTCCTCGCCCTCGACGAACACCGTCACGCCCACCGGCAGATCGTTGCCGAAGGCCCGTACGGCGGCCAGGTGCGCGGCGATCCCGGCCTTGTCGTCGGCCGCGCCCCGTCCGTACAGGCGGTCGTCGCGCTCGGTCGGCTCGAACGGGTCGGAGGTCCACTGCTCCACCGGGCCGGTCGGCTGGACGTCGTGATGCGCGTACAGCAGGACGGTCGGCTTCCCGGCCGGGGCCGGCTTCTTCGCGATCACAGCCGGGGCGCCGTCGCCGGCCCGGACGATCTTCACGGTGAAGCCCTCGGCCTCGAACAACGCGGCGGTCGCCTCCGCGGACCGCTGGACATCGGCCGCGCGGGCCGGTTCGTAACTGACCGAGGGGATCCGGATGAGGTCCTCGAGGTCGGCACGGACGCTGGGCAGAACGCGGTCGATCGCCGCTGACAGATCGGTCATGCGACAACCGTACGGCGTCCGTTCGCGAAGCCGACGCCCAGTTGGCCCTCGCGCGTTACTCATTACCGATTTACTCTGAAATTCTCGTAGGTTTTCGCCCACAACCGAAGAGGATCACCATGGTCAAGCGCCCCCTTGCCATCGTCGTCACGGTCCTGGCCGCGGCACTCACCGCCGCCACACCGTCGTACGCCGCGATCAGCTGCGACACCTCGACCAGCGGCGGCTCGACGTTCTATGACGGACCGTCCGCCTCGTACAAGTACGACGCCCGCTTCAGCAACAGCGCGAGCATCCCCAACCTCAGTACGTACACCCCACAAGGCGCCGGTACTTGGTACAACTGGGACGGCTCCGGCAAGAACCTGCTGCTGGTCGCGGCGTACCGCGCCGGCGCCGATTCCGAGATCTACGGCATCGACCCGGCCACCGGGTCCACAGTCGGCGTGGTCGCGATCGCGGAGTCGCACGTCGGCGGGATCACTGTGAGCAAGGGCTGGGCGTTCGTGTCCGGCGCGGGCAGCAGCATCCGCAAGTACCGGCTGACGGCGCTCCGCGACGCCTTGAAGGCCGCCGGCACGCCCTACCTCGGACAGGTCGGAACTGCGCGGGACGTGGCTGGCTCGTCCTTCATCGGCAGCTACGGGGACTCGCTGTTCGCGGGGACCTTCAACGACACCGGTCGCGGGACCATGTACGAGTACAAGATCGCCGACGACGGCACACTGACCACCGTGGCCGGCGCCTGGGAGATCCCGACCAAGACGCAGGGCCTGACCGTCACCGCGAACCACTTCATCTACAGCACCTCGTACGGGCGCGGGAACCGCAGCAACATCTACGTGGTCAAGCGTGGTCAGAAGGACCTCGACGCGGCCGCGCTGAGCTGCTTCCGGGCGCCGAGCATGACCGAGGGCATCACGGAGTACAACGGGACCGCGTACGTCGTCTACGAGTCCGGGTCGTACCTGTACGCGTCGGACCCCGCCACGTTGAACATCATCCCGCGCATGCACAAGGCAACCATCTCGTCGCTGACGTCCCTGGTTCCTTAAGACTTGTACTGCGCGGAGTCGAGCACCTGCTGCCGGATCTTGTCGTCCGAGGTCCGGACCTGGATCCGGAGCAGCAGGGTCTTGTTGTTGACCAGCCGGTACTGCTCCACAACAGGCGCGTTGTCACAGGTGTAGGTAAAGGTGGCGATGTCTTCGGACGCCTCTCGGTTGGCCGAACTGCAGCCGTCGGGGAGGGTGGTGTTCGCGGGTAACTGGTTGGCGTTGACGACTCCGAGGTACACGCCGTCAGTCTGCGTACCCGACTGCCAGCTGGCGGTGTCCGTACTGACCAGCAACGACTGGTCACCGGTGGCCTTCTCGTCCCACTCCCGAGGGACCTTCACGGACAGCGGTGGGTTCTCGACCTCCACCGGGCGGGTCAGGACGTACTCGTAGCCGCCGTACCCACCGCCCGCAGCCAGGACCACGGCGGCCAGCGCTGTGAGGACACCGGCTCGGCGGGAACGCTTCGGCTTCGCAGCAACCGTTGGCTCGTTGGAACCAGCCAGGGCGGTCGCCTGGTCGACCGGTGCGGTCGTCCCGGTCGACGCGGGCATCTCCGCGGCCGGCACCAGCCTGGCTGGCACCTTGCCAGTCGAGTGCGCCTCACGCAGCGCGTTGAGGAAGCTGTCGAGGTCCGGCCAGCGCTGGTCCCGGTCCGGCTCGAGGGCCCGCCGTACGACCACGTCGATCGCGTCCGGGATGTCCTCGCGCAGCGTGCTCATCGAGGGCGGTGGCTTCTCGATCTGCATCACCGCACCGAGCGTGGCGACACCGTGCGGGGCCTGGCCGGTGAAGGCGGCGTACGCGACCGCGCCGAGCGAGTACAGGTCGGCGCGGTGGTCGAGGCGTTCGCCCATGACCTGTTCCGGAGCGACGTACGCCGGGGTGCCGCCGGGCATCGTGATCCGGGAGACCTCGGCCAGCGACTTGCCCAGCCCGAGGTCGGACAGCATCGCGCGGTCACCGTTCGGATCGCTGCGGAACAAGACGTTGGCCGGCTTCACGTCGCGGTGCAGGACGCCGCGGGCGTGCAGGTGTTTCAGCCCGCGGCCGACCTGGCCGATGATCCGGACCGCCTCGCCGAACTCGAGCGGGCCGGCCTTGATCCGGTCCGCGAGCGTGCCACCGTCGGCGTACGTCAGCACCATGAACGGGCGGCCGTCGTCGGCCTCACCGATGTCGTGGACGCCGACGACGTACAGCGAGTCGACCTTGCGCAGGAACCGGCCCTCGGCCAGGAACCGGCGGCGGACGTCCTCGTCCTCGACCCAGTTCTCGGAGAGGATCTTGACCGCGACCTCGGCGTCGAGCTGCTCGTCGCGGGCCAGCCAGACGGTCGCGAAACCTCCGGCACCCACCCGGCGGACCAGGGAGTACCGGCCGATCCGGGGTGGCTGGTCCATGGCGCAATTATGCTCGATCCGTCCCGCGGCCCGAACGCTGCCGTGAACAAAGCAGCATTTCCGGGCGTCACATCTGCGACAGCGGGATGCCGGCCCTCCCGCCCGGCCGTGGTCCGCCGCACGGTCCGTACCTGACGTGACCTGACCACAGAACTCCCGAGGAGATCGCCGATGCGAGTACAGAACGGCCGCCTGGTCGCCCTGGTCGCAGCTGTCGCCGTCGCGGCCATCACCGGCGGCGGCGCCCTCGCCTACCGCCAGGGCCCTGCCAACGCGAACGGATCCGCAACCCCGCTCTCGACGTCCCCGTCGACCGCGGCCAGTACACCGGCACCGACCACCACCACGGCGAAGCCGACGCCTACCAAGGTGCCGCCCTCCACAACGCCGACCGGCCTGGTGAAGACCAAGATCGACCTGAAGAAGCTGCCCCAGGGTCGGGCACCCCAAATCACGTACCTGGCCGGCCGGACGATCCGCGGCGGCGCCGGCGAGGACATCAAGGTCCCCGGCACCGCCCAGATCCAGGCGGTTGCCCGCCTCGGCGGGTCCTCCTTCGCCGTCGTCACCAAGAAGTTCGGCACCGAGTTGCTGACCTTGAACGGCACCACCGGCGAAGTCACCCGCCGAACGCCCGATGTCACCCAGATCGTCACCACCGACAACGGCAGCGCCGCGGCGTACATCGGGACGCACGTGAAGGAGACGGGCGAGGAGACGGCCGGCGCCACCGTCTACGCCGAGCAGGCCAACAGCGACGTCTGGCCGCGGACCATCACCGTCCCAGGCGTCTGGAACGCCAGAATCCGCGGCTACTTCGACGGCACGGTCTACTTCGACGCGGCACCGACGCAGTCGGGAGCCACCGTTCTCTATCGGTGGAAGCCCGGCGAGCCGAACGCCGTCGCGATCAAGAGCATCCCGAATTCGCTGGCGATGTCCAGCGCAGGTACGGCGGGCTCACTGACCACCCTGAACGACCAGAGCAGTTGCAGCACGCTCCTCACCGTTCCGGCCGGCACACGGCTGTGGCGGACCTGCGACTACATGATCACCGGCTTCACGCCGAACGCGGCGACCGTGATCGCCGGGCCGAAGTACCAGGACGGGTACGGCGACGGCATCGCGGCTGTTCTCGACGCGAAGAACGGCGCACCGCTGCACGAATGGTCCGGCGTGTTCCGGCAGGCGGTCCCCGAGGACGACCAGCACCTCCTACTACTTGCCGACGACGGCGAGCAGACACCGGCATCGATCGTCCGCTGCACCATTTCCAGCGGCGCCTGCGAGCTCGCAACCCCGCTCGCCAAGGGCGACCTGCTGATCGGCGCCTGATCTGCCCTGAGCAGATATCCCAGGAGAACAAGGGGTTTGGCAGCAGACTGGCCGGTATGGAGCGGATCGCTGTGCTGGCTGACGTTCATGGGGTACTGCCTGCGTTGGAGGCGGTGCTTGCCGAGGACGACGTACGGTCGGCCGATGCG